>JAMOSO010000008.1 GCA_027063065.1 Planctomycetota bacterium
GCTAATGTTACTGATTAAAGAGATTGGATTTAAAGCTGTAACATATATGCCTCCGCGCAATAGTCTAAAACAGCTAGAACGTATACAAGCTTTATGCAAACAATATAATTTTATGGAAATTTCAGGAGTTGATATTAATAGCTCACGACAAAGTTTTAATTGTCCTATTATTCTAACCCCTCCATTTAAACATCTTACAACTACGACATGGGCTTTAATTGCTCATGAATGGTTGGCAAGTTGTAATGACAAATACGCATTATTTAATCAAAATAATCCTCTTGCAAAAATATCTTTATCAGAACGTATTAATAAATATGCTGCTTTGGGTAAGCAAATGGATAAACACAATCCAGAAACAATAATTGATTTAATAGATTTTTAGGAGCTATATGAATATCATTACGCAATATGCAGCTACCATACGCGGAGCAACAGCTAAAGGCAACAAAGGGGCTATTGTCTTGTTTGATAAAGCAATCAACAAAAATGATTTAGTATGTGATGCTGATATATCTTTAGAAACACTTGCCAATGAAATAAAATCAAAAGATTTGATAAAATCTATTTGCATAAAAGAATTAGGAACTTTTTACATTGGCGACAGTTACGATTACGCTAATGAAACGTTGTGTATGTTTAATAATACAACTGCTCAATTTGCTTATACTTCAGCTAAACTCACAGGTCGTTCTGCAGTTATGTCTAATCGAGTAGCGATTGTTACCGGTGGAGCACAGGGATTTGGTGAAGGTATTGTACGTCAATTAGTAGAAGCAGAAGCGTTAGTCTTTATTGCCGATATGAATATTGAAGGTGCAAAAAAATTAGCTGATGAACTTAATTTAAATGCGCAAAAAACAGTTGCATTACCAGTGGCAGTTAATGTTACTGATGAAGATTCTATAATCGCCATGTTAGATGAAGTGGCTATAAATGCTGGTGGTGTTGATTTGTTTGTAAACAATGCCGGTGTTTTAAAGGCTGCTAGTGTTAAAGAGCAAACCGCACAGGATTTAAAATTTGTTACTGATGTAAATTATACAGGTTATTTTTTATGTGTTAAACACGTATCAAAAGTGATGGAAATTATGAATACCTATGCCGATGATGCATACTTTACAGATATTATCCAAATAAGTTCTAAATCAGGATTGGAAGGATCAAATAAAAATGGTTCTTATGCAGGTTCAAAATTTGGAGGCATAGGTCTAACACAAAGTTTTGCATTAGAGTTAGTAACTGATAATACTAAGGTTAACTCTATTTGTCCTGGTAATTTTTTTGATGGGCCATTATGGAGTGATCCAGAACGCGGACTATTTGTGCAATACTTAAATACTGGTAAAGTACCAGGAGCTAAAACAATTGCAGATGTTAAAGCTTTTTATGAAGCAAAAGTACCTATGAACCGCGGATGTGATGGTAAAGATGTAACTAAAGCCATCTTATATGCTGTTGAGCAAGAATACGAAACAGGTCAAGCCATACCAGTAACTGGTGGGCAAGTTATGTTAAATTAATTTTTAAAAAGGTGAAATAAAATGAAAACAAAAGCCGTTAGATTATATGGTCCATGCGATTTACGTTTGGAAGAGTTTGAATTGCCTAAAATTAAAGATGATGAAATTTTGGCAAAGGTGATTTCTGATTCAATCTGTATGTCATCTTATAAATCATCAAAACAGGGTGGTGCACATAAACGTGTACCAAACGATATTGCTACAAATCCAACAATTATTGGTCATGAATTTTGTGGTGAATTAATCGAAGTAGGTAGCAAATGGGCTGATAAATTTAAAGCAGGGGATAAGTTTTCTATTCAACCTGCGCTAAATTATAAAGGTAGTTTAAATGCACCTGGGTATTCTTATCCTATGATTGGAGGTGATGCCACTTATGTAATTATTCCTCAAGAAGTTATGGAAATGGATTGTCTATTAGCATACGAAGGTGATGCTTTTTTTGGTGGTTCATTAGCCGAGCCAGTCAGTTGTATTGTTGGTGGGTTTCATGCTAACTATCACACTAAGGGCGGTTCTTACGTTCATGAAATGGGTGTTGTAGAAGATGGTAAAATGGCTTTATTAGCTGGTGTAGGTCCCATGGGATTAGGCGCTATTGATTATGCAATACACTGTGATCGTAAACCTTCTCTTTTAGTAGTAACAGATATTGATGATGCCAGACTTGCACGTGCGGCTAGTTTATTTACTGTCGAAGAAGCTAAGCAAAACGGCGTTAAATTGATTTATGTTAATACCTCTAAGCCTGAACATAATGTTGAATATCTTAAACAATTAGCTGGTGGTGATGGTTTTGATGATGTTTTTGTTTACGCTCCAGTCAAGCCAGTGGTTGAACAAGCTGATGCTATCTTAGGTAAGGATGGTTGTTTAAACTTTTTTGCCGGTCCTACAGATCCAAATTTTTCTGCTAATTTTAATTTTTACAATGTGCATTATGCATCGACACATATTGTTGGAACCAGTGGTGGCAATACCGATGATATGCGCGAATCACTAAAAATGATGGCTGAAGGAAAATTAAATCCTGCCATTATGATTACCCACATTGGTGGATTAAATGCCGTAGTAGAAACAACCTTAAATTTGCCTAATATTCCAGGTGGTAAAAAATTAATTTACAATGAAATTGAAATGGACTTAATTGCTTTAGATGATTTAGCATCTAAAGCAGATGAAAGTCCTCTATATGCCGAACTAGCAAAAATTGTTAGTGCCAATAATGGTATATGGTGTGCAGAAGCCGAAAAATATCTATTGGCTAACGCTCCAAAAATCTAAATATCTCCTAAAAGTAAATTAGAGACTTAAAATTGTCTTTAATTTACTTTTATTAAATAATCGATATATTATAGTTTCATTTCTTCTGAAGCAATTTCAGACTACATTTACTTAGGGGTATTATAAATGCACAAGATGACAAAGCTTTTTAATCAATGCTATTTACTGATTTTTTTGATTCATAATTCGTGGTGGGGATTGGTTTAGCAAACCTTTTTATAAATTAAGTTGTTCGTACAGAGGCAAAAAAACACCAGATTACATTGAAGGCGCGATAGGTTTTCGACCTGTTAAATCAGTATAATTAATGTTTATTAAAAACTTAATTTTAATTGTATCTAATCATAACTAGCATAAATTGCATTATAAAAAATAGAATAGACACTATAGGGTTATTTGTTCTTATATACAAAATTAGAACAGGATGAATTTTCTGATAAATAAAAATTATATCTTGCAACATAACTCTTATTATGTTGCGAAACCTCTAGCTA
>JAMOSO010000009.1 GCA_027063065.1 Planctomycetota bacterium
TACTTGTTATGGTCCAGATAACAAAGAGAATGGTGATGATGATATTACATTAGAGTTAAAATGACAAAAAAGCCTTTTACTTTAATTGAATTATTAACGGTCATAGTGGTAATTGCAATTATTTCTGCTATGACTTTGCCTACATTACTTAACCAATCTTCAGCGCAGTTGTTGAGGGCAGGCAATCGTCAATTGCGATCTGCTATGATTGCTACGCGGTCGTATGCTGTAGAACATCAAATGGCGGCATCTTTATTTGTATATAATTACAATGGTGGTGATGGTGAATATGGAGCATTGCAGATGTACCAAGATAAAACAGGTAGCACAATAAATGGTAGTTTTGTAAATTTGCCTACTGGTATTTTAGTTTTAATGGACGAAGCTAGTAGTTTGTATGTTGAAAGCGCCGACGCGCCTGTCGAGCTAGATTCAAATGTCAAAAATGATGATAAAGATATTGGTTATTTTTTACATTATTATGCTAATGGAACAATGTCTGAATCATCAAATCCAACAGGTAATATGTGGGGAAGTATTAAAATTATGGCTGAAGGTGCAGAAGCCGCCACAGATGTGTATAGAGGTTTGGAAATAAATAAGCTAACTAATGCTGTTAGGGTTTACGGTCCATGATAAAACAAAAAAAATATTTTACTATTTTAGAAATTTTGATGTCGGTGTTTATATTGTCAATAGGTTTGATTAGTATTTTGGCAGTATTTCCAGCGTCAATGGAGTTAGGCACAAGAGTTAATGATAAAACAATGGGTGCTAGAGCTGCTAAGACGGCAAGGGCTGTACTGCAAATTTATTGTAATGAGAATATTAAAAATGCTGAAACGCCAGCTAAGAAATGGAATGATAATCCTTATGATATTCACGAAGAGAAATGTGCAGTAGTTTTTCAAGATAATGATGATTTTATTTGGTCATATATTCATGACAAGGATACAGATGATTCTTTAGGTACAACGATAGACCTCAGAAGTGGCATTATTGAAGTTACTAATAAAATTACAGGTAAATTAGTGGGAACTTACAGGGTTTTTATTTCAAAAACAAAGCAATAATATGAAAAATAATAAATTTACATTAATTGAAATTTTAATTGCATCCACTTTAATGCTAATAGTATTTAAAATGATAGCGGTGGTTTATACTCAAACAACCAGAATTACCACTACAGCCACAAATAAAGCAGAAATTTACAGCGAATTACGTATCGTATTGGATTTAATGTCTAAGGATTTTCAAGGTTATTATCCCCCAGCAGGTCAATTAGTTCCTGCTAGTATAGATATAGATAAGGATAATATAACTAGTAGTAATGATGAGATAAGTTTTCCTAGTACCACACAAAGTACAACGGTGAATAACACTATTATTAATTTAGGTAAAGTAAAGTATAAGTTTGAAGGTGACGGAACGGTTTACAAAATTTATAGGCAATCTAAGGGTATAAATGAAAATTTTGAGACATGGAGTAATGACTATTTACTTATAGAAAAGTTATCTGATTTTAAAATTAAAGAAGTTAAGGATAATCAATTAATATATATAGAATTAAAAAAAGGTGATTATAGATCTATAGAAGTAGGTGCAGATCCTTATTTTGAACCAGTAACCATGTCCCAATATACTTATCTACCACAGAGTCAATAATATGCTACAAACAAATCAAAACCAAAAAGGTTCCGTTTTAATAATGACCATTGGCGTATTGGCAATTTTATCTGCCTTAGCCGCTACTTTTGTTACTGCTATGCGTATGGAAGCTAAAATGGCGGTTAATTATACAGATACGGTACAAGCAGAGTTATTGGCTCAATCTGCATTTGAATATGCTTTAGCAGTGTTGATTAAAGATGGGGCAGAAACATATACAAGTACATCTCAACCTTGGACTAAAAATTTCGATGGTTCTGATATTACAGTTTGGCCATATTCTTCAGGTACTGATGCCAAGTGGATTGAAGTTTTTGAGAGAAATAATATTAAAGGTGAAATGGCACTTAAAATTATAGATCAAAGTGCATTAATTTATGCGGGTAATTCTTATAATGTTGTAGAAGCCATGTTTAAGTATGTAACATCAGGTGATATTACTTTGGACGGCGAAATTGCAACAAAGGCATTTTCAACATATTTAGACAGAGATTTGGTTGCTCTTGATGCCGATCTGGCTTTAACGGATAAAAGAAGAGTTTTATTTAGCACATTGACTTATATGCAATCTGGAGCAATTATAAAAGCCCCCTTAAATATAAATACACATTATGATTACGTAGAACATACTGAAGCTTTAAAGATGGTATTATCAGGTACAAAATATGCTTCTGATATTATTTCTAAATTATCTATGGACAATACAAGTGCTAGTAAGATAGAAAATTGGAATAGTTTAATAGACAAAATAGTTGGGAGTGGTTTATCTATTTATCAAATCAATGATGCACTAAATATTTTATTAAATTTTCAAGAGTATGAACTAAATAAAGAAAATTTTACTAGATATAAAAAATCTGATAAAACATATTATAATTGTGATGATTTTACTAATGCGCATGACATATTGCATCAAATAGATCTTTCAAATGGTATTTATTCGACTCTTTTTAATTCGGATTCTAAAGACTGGTCAGATAAAGAACAAGATTTAGGTAAGGATACATCAAGATTTGTTAATTATGAAATTATTTTAAAATCACAGGTTTTTGAAGTATGGGGTCGGGTACGGCTGACCGATACTTTAAATAATAAAATTTTGGGAGAGAAGGCTTTTTCTGCAATAATTGATCGAGGTGATGATTCTGCTAAATCAAAATTACTTAGGTTTCAATGGATAGATCCGCTATAGCAAAGCAGTAGTATGGCTTGTGCTTAGATTGTTAAATTCTGGATAAATTAATAGTTAAATTAACAATTAATAAGTCTAATTTTACATTTGCCAATAAATCTTTTTGGCTTTCAATAAAGATATCTTGATATTTAATTAATTTGTCATACTCGGTGTTTGGAGCATTTTTTAATTTTTGCATAATGTGTTGCATTAATGAATCTATCAAACATTTTAACAATTTACGACGCTCCATAGCATTAATTGATTTTTTTGATAATTGCGCTTGTTTTATCATTATTTGTTGTAATCCATCAAAATTAGACTGATCTAATAGCTCACAGGCAATGATATGATTACGATTGTTTTTTGTATAGTTACTTTGTGGTATGGGGAAAAAAAATATTTGG
>JAMOSO010000010.1 GCA_027063065.1 Planctomycetota bacterium
CAACCGAGTAAATCCCGGTGTTGATCCTGCTGCACAAGTAAAAGCTGATTTTTTAACAAAATTGGCTTTAGGCATACAACAAACAAATAGCCTAAGCCCAGAAACTGCCTGTAAATTATTAGGCACTATGCTTGGCGGGTATAATCTTAGTGGGTTAATTAAACTATTAAATTGCGAGGATAAAATTGCCAGTATCGCTGCTCAAGGTCTAAAAAACACATTGTTAATTGCTGATTATTTTGATGATATTGAAAATTTAGCCAATAACGGCAATAAATATGCCAAAGATATTTTATTGTCATGGGCAAATGCAGAATGGTTTAGCTCTGCCACTGAAATACCAAGCGAAATAAAAACCATTGTATATAAAGTAAACGGAGAAATTAACACCGATGATTTTTCACCTGCTTCATTTGCTTTTACCCGTGCGGATATCCCCTTGCACGCAAACTCTATGGGTGGGTCATTGTTTCCAGATGGTCCAGCAGAAATAGCACAACTTAAAACTAAAAATTTACCTGTGGCCTTTGTTGGTGATGTTGTTGGCACTGGCAGTTCTCGTAAATCTGCATGCAATTCTTTATTGTGGCATATTGGCAACGATATTGATTTTGTACCCAACAAAAAAAATGGTGGCATAATTATAGGCGGAATCATCGCCCCAATATTTTTTAACACGGCAGAAGATTCTGGTGCGTTACCAATTCAAGCAGATGTATCAAAATTAAAAACAGGTCAAATAATTATCATCAAACCATTAGAAGGCAAAATATGTGCAGAAAATGGCGATGTAATAACCAGCTATGATATCAAACCAGAAACCATCTTAGATGAATACAAAGCTGGAGGACGTGTACCTTTAATTATTGGCAAACAATTAAGTGAAAAAGCGCGAAAAAGTTTATCGATGTCGCCACTATCAGAAACCAATATTTTTGCACAAGCTCCCGTGCCTCAACCAAAAAAAAACCAAGGTTATACATTAGCACAAAAATTAGTTGGTAAAGCCTGCAATCAAAAAGGTATTTTGCCAAGCACTTCTTGTTTGCCAAAAATGACAACAGTAGGCTCTCAAGATACTACTGGACCTATGACTGCCAACGAAATGACAGAACTAGCTTGTTTAAAATTTCAAGCTGATTTAGTAATGCAATCTTTTTGCCATACAGCTGCCTACCCAAAACCAAATGATGTTTTAACTCATGCAACATTGCCAAAATATATTTCTGAACGTCAAGGCGTATCCTTGCGTCCAGGCGATGGTGTAATTCACAGTTGGTTAAACCGTTTATTAGTGCCTGATACAGTTGGAACTGGCGGCGATTCACATACGCGATTTCCTATGGGCATTTCGTTTCCAGCAGGTAGTGGATTAGTTGCCTTTGCAGCCGCATTGGGAGTTATGCCTTTAGATATGCCAGAGTCTGTATTGGTGCGTTTTACAGGCGAACTACAAGAAGGGATAACTCTGCGCGATATTGTTAATGCCATTCCATACCAAGCTATTAAGCAAGGTCTTTTAACTGTTGAAAAAGAAAACAAAAAAAATATATTCTCTGGTCGCATCTTAGAAATGGAAGGACTACCAGACTTAACAGTTGAACAGGCTTTCGAGCTAACTGATGCTTCGGCAGAACGCTCTGCTGCTGCATCGACAATAAAATTAAACCGAGACTCTATTGTTACTTATTTAAAATCCAATATAACTTTAATGCAAGCTATGATTGCCGATGGTTATGAAGATAAAGCAACACTGCAAAAGCGTATTGACGATGTTGCCGACTGGATTGAAAATGGTCAATTAATGCAAGCTGACAGCAATGCAGAATATAAAGCAATTATAGAAATCAATTTAAATGAAGTTACAGAACCTATCGTTGCCTGCCCAAATGATCCTGATGATGTAAAATTATTAAGTGAGATAGCCGGTGATAGTGTAGATGATGTTTTTATCGGTTCGTGTATGACAAATGTTGGCCATTTTAGAGCTGCCTCAGAATTACTACGAGATAAAGGGCAAACTAAATCTCAACTATGGGTATGCCCTCCAACCAAAATGGATGCCGAACAATTACGTAAAGAAGGCTATTATTCTATATTTTCTAGCGCTGGTGCAAGGGTAGAAATACCTGGATGTTCTTTGTGTATGGGTAACCAAGCCCGTGTTGCCGATGGCGTAACTGTGTTTTCGACATCGACACGCAATTTTAATAACCGCTTAGGCAATGGAGCGCAAGTTTATTTAGGTTCACCTGAATTAGCCGCTGCAGTTGCTTATATGGGCAAAATGCCAACCCCACAAGAATATATGAACTTTATCGGCACTATCTTAAAAGACAAAAAAGATAAAATTTATCAATATTTAAATTTTAACTGCCAAGAAAACTTCAAACTTTAATACCCACAATCTAACAGCCTATAATTATATAGGCTGTTAGATTGTTAAAGACCCAAACTATCAATAGCCAATTGCATATCCTCTGCCATTGGTGCTTGAATAGTCATAAGCTTATTTGTTATTGGATGTTCTAAGGTTATTTCAGACGCATGCAAAGCATGACGGGTTAATAATGCAGTTTCTTTTTTAGTATGATTTTTACCCAAACTAGATAGATAAAAAGATTTTTCTTTGCCATATAAACTATCAGCTAATATTGGACATCCCAAATGAGTTAAATGCAAACGTATCTGATGCATACGCCCAGTATGAGGATAAGCATCAATTAACGATATGCCATTATTAATCGAGCGAACTTTATAATTTGTTAAAGCCTGTTTGCCCAGTTTAGATAAACGCATTGAAATCCAATCCTTTGTACTGCGTCCTATAGGCTCGTCAACTATACCCTCTTGAGAACTTGGCTCTCCATGGCAGATTGCTATATAATGCTTTTTGATTTTTCTTGCTTTAAACAATGCCAACAAGGCAATGTGCGATTCTGCTGTTTTAGACAATAAAATACAACCAGAAGTATCCTTGTCTAAGCGGTGCACAACACCTGGACGTTCTGCCCCATCCATATTAGGCAAATCAGGATAATGATTTAACACAGCATTAACCAACACACCTTCACGATGTCCCGGTGATGGATAAACCACCATAGGAGCAGGCTTATTAACGCATAACAAATGCTCGTCTTCGTATAAAATATCTAGTGGTATATCTTCTGGCTTGGCATCAAAACTAGAAGGTGCATCAATTTGAACCTCTACTTTATCACCCAATCGCAATTTATATCCAGTTTTGACCATACGCTCAGAAACCAAAATGCGCGCGGTCTTAACCATCTTTTGCAAATGAGCCCGTGAAAAGTCTGGATAACGATGAAGCAACACCGCATCTAGGCGTTGCTTCACCTCATCTTCTGAAACCACAAAGGTTTCTATAATCATATCTTATTTACTTGCAATCGCTTTTTTTAATTCTGCGGCTTTATCAGTTTGTTCCCAAGTAAAATCTTTACCTGTACGACCAAAATGACCATGGGCAGCAGTCTGCTTAAAAATAGGACGTTTAAGTTGTAAAGTTGTAAGAATACCTGTTGGTGTCAATTTAAATACTTTACGAACCGCCGCAGTAATTTCAGCATCCTCTACCTTACCTGTGCCAAAAGTATCAACCAATACGGATGTTGGCTCAGCAACGCCAATAGCATAAGAAAGTTGCACCTCACATTTCTCTGCCAATTTAGCAGCTACAACATTTTTAGCAATATATCGTGCCATATAAGCTGCGGAACGATCAACTTTAGAAGGATCTTTACCAGAGAAAGCACCGCCACCATGACGACCCATACCACCGTATGTATCAACAATTATTTTGCGACCTGTTAAACCACAATCACCCATTGGCCCACCAATAACAAAACGACCTGTTGGATTTACATGAAAGATAGTTTTTTTGTCCAACATTTTTTCTGGAATAACTTTTTTAATTACATTGGCAATAATGTCCTTGCGGATTTTAGCCAAACTTACATTTTCGGCGTGTTGTGTTGAAATTACAACTGTATCCACGCGTTTTGGTTTGCCATTTTCATACTCAATAGTAACTTGAGATTTAGAATCTGGACGCAAATATTTTAGTTTGCCGTTCTTGCGTACTTTTGCCATTTCAGCAACCAACTTATGACTATATTGAATAGCCATTGGCATTTTTTGAGGAGTTTCATTACAAGCAAAACCAAACATTATACCTTGATCACCAGCACCTTGCTCTTTGTGTAAACCTTCGCCAGCCGTAACACCTTGAGAGATATCAGGAGATTGCTTATCTAAACTCACAATCACGGCACAAGTATCGGCATCAAAGCCCATTGCAGAATCTGTATAGCCGATATTTCTAATTGTTTCGCGAGCAACTGCCGCAATATCAACACTAGCTTTTGTTGTTACTTCTCCAGCAATTACAACCATTCCAGTTGTAATCATAGTTTCGCAAGCTACGCGACTTTCAGAATCTTGAGCTAACATTGCATCTAAAACTGCATCAGAAATTTGATCGGCAATTTTATCGGGATGCCCCATTGATACTGATTCAGATGTAAAAAGGTGACGTTCTGTCATAATGCTTCCTAAAAAGATAAAGTAAAAAACTATAAACCTATACAATTTAAACATATAAGAACTTAAAACTCAAGATTTCCACATACAATACAACCACGGGTTGAGAGTGATAAACGTATTACAATTTTATAAATTTTAAATTACTTTAAAATTTATATTTTTAAAAACATTGCGTTTGTCTATATCTTTTAATTGCTGTAATTGTTGTTGTTGCAAAACGATAGAAACTTTAATCATTTTATCTTCTAATTTTAAAATTAAATCTTTTAAAGTAAAAATAGCCGTTATATCTAAAAAAGGAACTTGTTTAATATCTAGCACTAAATGTTTTGTGCCTAGCGCTTCATCTACCTTAGCCTCAAAAGCTGTACTAGAACCAAAAAAGAAAGCACCTGAAATACTGACAACCCTCAACCCTTCTTCATTAAAATCTATATCTGGACAAGCTTCACCACTCAACTCAATTTTGGTTTCCTTAGTGATGCGATACACAACAAGTAATGATGCCAAAACCACACCCAAGCCAACCGCAGTAATTAAATCCACAAATACTGTTACAAAAAATACACTAAGCATAACAATTAAATCATTTTTTGGGGCCTGTTTGATAATTTGTAAAAATCTATAATCCAAAATATCAACACCAACTTTAATTAAAATACCAGATAAAACTGCCATCGGAATTTGCGAGGCAATTGGTGCTAAAAATAAAACAACCATTAACAAGATAACCGAATGAGTCATACCAGAAATATTATTAGTGCCACCACTATTAATATTAATAACTGTCCGCATAGTAGCACCTGCACCCGGATTAGCACCAACTAATGCACACAAGCTATTGCCTATGCCCTGCCCAATTAATTCTTTATTAGGATTATGCTTAGTTCGTGTTACCGAATCGGCAACTATAGATGTTAGCAAAGTATCAATTGTACCTAATACTGCCAACGTAAGCCCAAATGTCAAAATAGGTTTGATATTTGACAAATTAAAATCAGGAAATTTAACCTCTGGCAGACCTACAGGTATATGGCCAATCGTAGCAACTGACAAATGCCCCATAGCACTAATAGGTGTTAATACTAACAAAGCAATCAATGGAGCTGGTATGATTTTGGTAATTTTACGTGGCGTAAAAAAAACTATCGCCAACGATGCCAACGCTAAAAAAAAAGTTGTATAATGGATATTCAACAAATTACTTGGCAAATTAAAAATGACATCCAAAATTTTAGCGTTGCTTTCTAAACCTAAAAATGGATTTATTTGTAAAATAATAATTATGATGCCTATCCCACTCATAAAACCAGATATTACTGGATATGGAATATATCTTACAAATTTACCAATTTTAAAAATGCCAAATGCAATCTGAAACAAACCAGCCAACATAACCGTTGCCATAATTGGGCCGATTTCACCATTAAAGGCACTGACACCTGATGCCATAATTACTGTCATTGGCCCAGTTGGACCTGATATTTGCGTGTCGGTACCGCCAAACAAAGATGCAAAAAAACCTAAAACAATTGCTCCATATAAACCTGCAGTAGCGCCTAAACCACTAGCTACACCAAAAGCCAACGCCAACGGCAAAGCCACGACCGCAGCTGTAATCCCACCAAGCAAGTTTTGTTTAATATGCAATGCCTGCATTAATATCTCCGTTTAAATCCTACGCAAATTAATTACAAAAACCAATTAAAACTTTAACCATATCTTGATAGTCGGCTATACTGCAAGTTTCGTTTATACTATGCATAGCCAACATAGCAATGCCTATATCAACGCCCTTAACACCTAATTGTGCCGATGTCAAAGGACCTATCGTACTACCCGATGGAATATCGGCACGATTTATCATTTCTTGATATTGAACACCCACTTTTTGACATATATCTATAAAAGTTTGTACAGTTCTGGCACAACTAATATATCTATGATTTGCACTTTGCTTAATTACAACACCTTGACCTAATTTTGGTGCATAGTAATTATCATGTTTATCTGCAAAATTAGGATGAAGCGCATGAGCACCATCAACTGATAACATAAAAGAGTTAGCCAAAGCGCGCTCGTATACATCACAATCTTTTTCAAAATTACAAATCCTATTTAAAACAGTAGATACAAAGCTACCGTCAGCACCTACTGCCGAATTTGAACCAATTTCTTCGTGATCTAAAAACAATCCAACCACTGTACTATTTTGAACCGATAAATGTGCCAAAGATTCTAATATAGCTTGGCACATAGATAAATTATCTATTCTGGCGGCCTGTAATATATCACCATCTAAACCCAGCACCTCTGTGCTATTACTTGGAATTAAATACAAATCCATAGCACCTATATCAGAAACCGACACTTTAAAATAATCCGCTAAAAATTTTTGAATAAAATCATTTTCAGTATCCTGTGTCGACAACCCAAACAATGCTTGTAAATGGTTATGCTTGTTGTATTCAAAACCTTTATTGACATCACGATTAAGATGTATTGCCAAATTAGCAATAGTTGCCACAGGCTTAGTAACGCAATTTCTGGCAATCCATTGTGTACCTTGCTTTAACATTACTTGTCCTGCCAAAGACAACGGTCTATCTAACCATGTATTTAATATTGGCGAACCATACACTTCAACGGCACAACGTTTTATACCACTTGTAATATGCTGAGAATTAATCTTAATTTTAAAAATAGGCGAATCACAATGCGAAGCCAAAATTTTAAATCCATTTTGCGCTAAATTATCACCCTGTTGCCAAGCAATCACCGAAGTATCAAAACGCTTTATATAATACCTGCTATTAACTTGCAAATCCCAACTAGATGCCTCATCAAGCAATTTAAAGCCCAAAGAGTCTAAAGTATCGGCAATATTATTTGCACTATGAAATACACTTGGACTACTTTCTATAAATCTTTGCAATCTATTTAATATATCACTCATCGCTACCCTTATTTTTTACGTCTTAACATATCTATATTATTTGGCAACACTTTTGCATCCTCCAAATCCTGCAAAAAGCGTTTACCATCTTGAGGATATCCCGCAGTTGGTTTAATACTTGGGACTTGATTTTGCCAATAATTATTAAATTCTAGCATAAATATTTCACGGCAATATTTGGCAATTAAAGAAGCTAAAGCAACTTCAAAAAACTGTTGATCAGCTTTACAATGAAACTCAATCAGCATATTTTTGCAAGTATATTTAGAAGCCACTCCAGAGCCTTCGCTTAATGTTACAACCTCATTTAAAAACACTTCTTGTAACCATTGACTATAATACCTACGCCCGCCTTGTTGATCGACCACAAGCCTTGCATTTATATTACAATCTAGTTTTGACATTAACTGATTTAAAATTGACTGACATGTCAACGCCTTGTTGGATGTTTTATCTAAAGATTTATTAAAGTCATAAGCTGTATAAAAACCTAATGACAAATCTAAAATTTTAACATTTAAATTTTGACATTGCTGTTTAATGTATAAACCATTTTGATTACAAGTTGCTAACGAAGCTTTAATGGGCAAGGCTTTATTAGCCAAATTGCTATACCATGCAATATTTTTATAGCTACAATCTGCGCCCAATAAATTTAAAAGTTGACCTACGTTTTTTGGTACGCACCCAAAGGCACTGGCTATAACACTCAACACTGTGCGTTCTAAAATTTCAATACCTTTTGCCTTAGAAAATATTTTTTTACTATCATCAACAACTATTTTATCAGTAGAAGATTTATCCTTGTTTAATAATTGTCCCAAAATAAGATTAAAATCAAAATGCTCGGGGGCTTCAAATTTAGTCATACCAACACAAAAAACCCCTAAAACTGGCCCTAAACCTGCTTCGTCAATTCCGATATAATTCATATCCCAAATACAATTTTTGCAATATTTATATAAATTAAAATACCTGTAATATCAATTATACAAGCTATCATCGGTGTAGAAATCAACGCTGGATCAATACCTGCTTTTTCTAGCGACATTGGCAAAATACATCCCAATGCTTTAGCTACAAATACTAAAATCATAACTGATAACCCAACTGTTAGCGCCAAATTAATTGCTATATCAAATTGACTAGACTCTACCAACAATGCCCCACCCCCCATCAACAATCCCAGTACCAAACCTATAATTAAACCTACCTGTAGTTCTCTGCGCAAAACTAACCACATATCACTTTGTTTTAGTTCTCCTGTAGCTATACTTCTTATCACAATAGTTGTGGTTTGAGCTCCAGCATTACCACCTGCACCAATTAACAACGGAATAAAAAATGTTAAAGCTATAATCTGTTTAAAAACATCTTGATTTTGATTTAAAATCCAAATAGATATATAACCTACCATAATTAACAATACTAACCACTTAATACGTGCGGCGGCTATTTTAAAAATATTGTCGCGATGATAATTCATCTGCTCGCCAACTGCCGCTAATTGATAAAAATCCTCAGTGGCTTCTTCTTCTAAAATATCAACAATATCATCAACGGTTACAATTCCTACAATATGTTTTTCTGTGTCGACCACTGGCAGAGCTAAAAAATCATATTGCTTGACCAAAGCTCCAGCTTCTTCCCTATCTGATGTAGCTAGTATATATTTAATACTACCTTGCATTATATTTTTTAAAGTGTCAAATCCAGGTGCTAAGATTAAATCTTTTAAAGATACTACACCTACTAAAACTCTGTCATCATTAATAATATAAGTATAATAAACCGTCTCGCGAGATGGAGCTAAACGCCTTATAGTCTCTAAAGCCTTAGATACTGTAGTTTCTTGATTTATGGCTATATAATCGGTAGTCATTATGGAACCGACCATATCATCTTCAAAAGCTGAAAGTTTTTTAATATCTAACCTCTCCGCCCTTGCAATACTAGGATATAATAAATCTTGTCGTTGTTCATCTAAACTTTGAAATAAATCAGTACGCTCATCTGGCGACATATCTTCTAGTAAATCTGTAAGTTCTTTATCTGATATAATTTCTGCAATTTGTAATTGCCGTTCCGGTTCAAAATAACTAAAAATATCAGAACGCAAATCACCATCTAACATAGACAATAATTGCCATTGTTCTTGGTTTTCTAATGGCTCTAAAAATTCCGCAACTGAAGCAGGATGTAAATCATTACAAAATGCCGATAATTTATTTTTGGATTTTGTAATTAACATTTTACGCAACTCTGGCACCATCAAGGTATTAAGAAGTTTATTAGTATGTTCATTCATCGTACTACTCACCTGAAAAACGTTTATGCATTATATTAAAAAGATTTATTTGTTTTGGCCCATATTTTGACAATTTTACACGCAGGGCATCTACAGTTGCCTCAGTATACAAATCTTTTGGCTTTTTAGAAAAGAAAAGATCAGCATAAGCTAAAATTTCTTCTTCAATGGTAACAGGCAATAAATCAATATGTGGTAATGGCAAATTTTGATTGATTATTTCTGCTTTAGTCAATCCTACACCAATATGATGTGCAATTGCCTGAGCATGTTTTGCAAGTCCCTCTTGTTGCATAATTTTCGCACCAATTATACCATGACAGATATAATCAGCCTCTCCATAGCAAAAAATATTAGGTGCATTAGTTTTAAAAACACCTATATCGTGCAAAATAGAAATCTCATATAAAAATTTTTCATCTACGTTTAAAACTAAATTTTTAACTATTTTTTGTACTTTTTTTGCTACTAATTCCGAATGCACCGACACAATATGATATGCATCCTTATTATTAGAATATTTTTTAAGTAATGTGTGAGGATTCATATATGTAACCCTTGTATCAAATCACAATACTATGCATTATCATTTTGACGTTTTAATGCCATCAAAATATCTTTTTGGTAAGCAATACCCCTATATTTGCCCGATTCTGGATGAATTACTGGCAAAAACTCCATTTCTGTTTTTTTAAACAACCCACTAGCATCTAATAACGACCAATCCTCTTTTAAATAATGATGATGACCTATTAAATCTTGAGCCAAAATCAAACGCGATAAAAAAGGATCAAACATAACATTTTTAAATTCATCCAAAGAAATAACCCCCTCTAAATCGTTTTCTGCATTAACTACTGGATAAAGCGGGTAATGATGAGAATCTATAAACTTAACAACATGCTGAAAATCCATATTAGACTTAATAGCTAGCACCTTTCTATTTATCAAAGGAGCTACTGTTTCAACCTTATTATTAGTATTAGAATTAAACTTTACACCTATATTATTTAAAAAATGATTAAACATTTCATAAATCGTAAATGACTGGCTAGACATAAAACCACCAACCATTGTGCCAACCTTTACTTCTCCAGCTTTTATTAAGCCCATTTTTAATAAAAGCGGTCCGGATAATTCAAAAAAGACAACCGATGCAAAAACAACATGCACAATTGTATTGGCAACTGGATGATGAATATGCTCTAGCGATGCAACCATACCAATGGCGGCACCTGCATGCGCCAATAAACACCAACCTAACTGTTTGCCAACTGTTTTTGAATTTTGTGTTAATTTTGTAGAAATTCTACTAGCTATCAAAAAACCTAACATTCTAGCTATGATATAAATTAATACTACAAAACCTACTAATTTGAAATCTTTGATAACGTTAATATGCGCACCTGCCATCACAAAAAACAAGGCATAAATTGAAGTACCCATTTTTTTTATTGATAAATGGATTTTATTACCAGAATGAGACGAATTAACTAAAGAAAAGCCTAAAGCCATACTGACTAACATTGGCTCTAATGCTAACCAGTGAGCTAAAGTCAAACCCAATAGAATAGAACATATTACGCCTAGTAAAATTTCGCTTTGTTCACGTTCATGCTGTTCCCAGTATGACAATCCAAAACCCAAAAGCACCCCTATTAAAATAGCCCCTACAATACTCCAAACTAATTGAAATATCTGTAAACCAAGCCCCATAGATTGTATCGGCCAAAGCCCAATACCACCATATAAAATAACCAACACTTTAGCGCCTACAATTGACAACACTGTGCCAACTGCCAAAAACACAATAATATGATTAGTTACTGGACCTTTAGAATCATACTCTTTAATTACCATTAAAGTAGTAGGTGGCGCGGCTGCAATGGAGACAACCCCCAAAAAAATCGATACTGCTATAGCATTAACATTAGATAAATCACTAAGAAAATGAAGCCCCAAAAACAAACCGCCAGATACAATAACAAAGATAAAAAAAGCATATAACAAACTATACTTTATAGAACGCAAACCTACCTTGCGAAACAACTGCCTGTGAAACTGCCCACCAATATTAAATAAAATTAATCCTAATGCCATATCCTGAATAAAACGAAACAAAGCCGCCATTTCCTCAGATACAATATTAAATAAGCTTGGCCCCAACAATACGCCAGCTACAACATAACCTGTAACCTTGGGAACACTAAAGCGATGCGCCAATTTACCAAGCATAAAAGCGGCAAATAAGGCTAGTCCCAATGTGGTTATTGCATCATTAGTTGCTGGAAGATGATCTAAAGATAACATCCTCGCATTATAACAGTTTTTACTTTAGTGCCTACAAAATAGGCACTAAAAATCATAGAAAACGATCTATAGTTTTTGCAGAGACAGTTGGCATGACATACATGAATTTGGTCTACGTAAACATAACTGTCTAAAAACTTTTCTAAAGGGTGGTAGATTAATAAACGATTTAGCAACAAATTTTTCTATATGCAACTCTTGATCATTCATCACAAATCACCTTTATCACCCAATAGCCTTTTTAGCCACAGCGGTAGCTAGATTTTGTTGGATGGTTTGGGATTGGGTTAGGGATTCTTGTAGGGTTTCGCAAAGGGTTAGGAGTTCGGTTATTTTTTTTACTATGCGGTGTTGTTCTTTTAGGGGGCAAATTGCTAAAATAGCCAAGTTTCGCTTAGTTGTTTTTTATCCATTGGACACGCCTTAGTAAAACACACAAAAATGATATTTGAGCAATTTTAACCTTATATACCTATAAATGCTAGTGAATCCAGAGCAAACGCCAATCGTGGTAGGGACACTGGTAACCCAGTATTCCTACCACGATTAGACTGAAAATAAAAGACACTTTTAAATAGTCGTGTCTTTTACTCCTTCTAAAGATAGTTCATAAGACATGGCCTTAGTTTGTTCGATGCAAAACTCTAAACTTTCTATATCAAGAATTAACGCCACCTCACCGTTACCTAAAATTGTACAACCAGATACGCCATGAACATCACCTATAGATGATGGTAAAGGTTTGATAACTGTTTGTATTTGATATAAGATTTCATCAACTAATACACAAACCTGTTTAGAACCCATATCCATCATAATTAAAATGCCATCACTAGGCTGAACGCTATCTGGCTTAACTCCATGCAATTTATGTAAATGTACCACAGGATATAAATTGTCCCTGACCATCACTAATTCTTGACCATTTGGCTTAGTAGTAATAGACGATATAACTGGCCTAAAGAACTCTCTAATAGAAGTAATAGGGATTGTATAACGCGAATCGCCTACTCTAACTAACATCCCATCAATTGTTGCCAGACTAAGCGGTATACGCAAAATAAATTTAGTGCCAGAACCCAACTCGGACTCTACAAAGATTTTACCTTTTACCTTTTCGATATTTTTTTTAACAACATCCATACCGACACCACGTCCCGACACATCACTTACAACTGCTGCCGTAGAAAACCCTGGTTCAAACAACAACTGATAAATATCTTGTTCTTCTAAATTTTGAGCATCTGTAATCAAACCATTTTTTATGGCTTTAGCAATGATAATTTCTTTATTAAGCCCCCGCCCATTATCACAAACCTCTATATAAATATCACCAGCTTTTTGTATAGCTTTTAACCAAATTGTCGCTGGCTCTGTTTTACCTGCATCAAGCCTTTCTTGGTTTGTTTCTAAACCGTGATCTGCGGCGTTTCTAATCATATGTACTAATGGATCTGCAATTTGATCCAAAATACCTTTATCAATTTCAGTTTCTTCGCCCAATATCTCCAACTTTATATTTTTGTCTAACTTACCTGATAAATCATGCACTAAACGACGCATTTTTTTAAAAGTCGCTGCTACAGGCACCATTCTGACCGACATGGCAATATCTTGTAATTCTGTAATAACTCTATGCATTAAATGAGCCGATTTTTCAAAGTTTGGCAAATCCATATCTTCAATATCTCGATTGCGTACAACCATTGCCTCTGCAATAGTTAATTCGCCAACTAAATTAATTAAATTATCTAATTTATCTAAATCGACACGAATATCACGACGCACATTTTTAATAACTTTAAGCTTGGCAACATCTGGTTTTTGTTCTGCCACAGTTGGTTTTACTGCAACAGGCTTTAACTCTGAAATTACAACTTCATCTTTGCGTTGTAATTGATAAATGGTTTGACCAGATTTTTCTCTAAGTTCATCTGATAAATAACTTAACAACAAATCGGCAACAATATCGCTACCCATTATATCGTCATCGCCGCCATCAATTATTGTTTCACAAGCAGATTGCATCATCTCAATAGCATTATACATAGCTTCATAAGCAGAAGAACTACTGGATAATGTTCCCTCACGCATTGCTTTAATTAAATCATTAGCTGCTCTTAATAACTCTTCTCCATCTTCCCAAGATAACTCTATACAACGTCCTACACTATTATTGATTAATATATGTAAGTCAATAACGTCATTATCTTCTGGCTTTAAGCTATCTGCTTTAGCGCTTATATTTTTGATACCACTTAATATATTTTTTATCTCAGCCATAAAGTCATTAAAAAAATCTACACGTTTATCATCGTCTAAATCTTCTATGGCAGAAAATTCTTTACCTTTAGTATCTTCTTGAGTAGCTACTTCTGTTTTTGCAACAGGTGTACCGCCATTTCTTGCACAGGCGATGGCTTCAATAATTTTAGCTGTCATAGCCTCGACCTCCGCCTCCATACCAGTATCACTACCCGTCTCTGAAATCAAATTGCACAAACCTCGTAAAATATCACAAGTTTCTATTAATAAATCTGTATGCTCTGGCAAAAATGGTGCTTCTTTTTTACGAAAAATATCCAAAAGAGTTTCAGCTTCATGAGCAATACCAACCATTACGTTAAGATTAATAAAGCCAGCACTACCTTTCATAGAATGAACCATTCTAAAGATTGTATTAATTATTTCATAATCAACCATACCTTCGGCGGCATCCTCGGCCAATTGTATAAAATTTGGTTCTACTTCATCTAAAAAATCGACACTTTCTGTAACAAATGACTCTAATAACTCTAGATCTTCTTGCGAATCTGACATAATATTCTCCGCCCATATATTTACACCTATACTTATAAATATAAGATAAACCAATTAATTAAAAATAAAAGTAAAAAATATTTGCCTACATTTTTATTTGTCCAAGTTTTTTAAATTAACCATAAATTTTGGCATAAAATTAATTGGCATTGGGGTTGCTCTTTTAAAATCAACTTTACTAATGTCATCTCCAACCAATTTGATATTTAAATTATCAAAATCGATATCACATCTGTTTTGTGCTATTTTTAAATAATCAACATCCTCAGGATTTAAGCCAACAATGTTGGCACTTGCCCAATCTAACGCTAAAGGATTTAATGATGCACCTAGAACATTAGCATTTTTAGGTGTACCACCTCCCGGTCCATCACCTTCCATCCCAACAACACCATCAAGCACACCTAAGTGAGGTGGTAATACCTTGTATAAATCCAATAACATATTGGCAAACCTTTTAACTGTCTTCATCTTTAAATGGATTAAGCCCTTAATAGGCCCCACAACTAAACCATAATTATTTTTAACACTAGCAGTAAATACACATTGTTTATGCATTTTTAATTTTGCCAAACTTATTATATAGTCAACCTCTTGAGTGATTTTAGCTACTTGAAATGATTTCTGAACCACAGGATTATCAACTTTAACTTCAACTGTTTTAATAAAATCCTCAATGACAGCACCTGCATTTTTGGCAGATTTAACAACCCCTGTTTTATCTAACCAACGATTGGTTTTGCCAAAAAAAGGAGAATCCCCAACGTAAACCTTGCATCTACAATCAATTAACAATTTAACCAACTCGGCAACCACTGTAGGATGTGTCGTAGCCGCCCTATCTGGCTTAACATTAAAAACTAAATTTGGTTTAATCAAAACCTTAGAACCAGGTTTTATACAGTTTGCAAGACCACCTAAATAAAAAAATAGCTTTTCTAATGATGGTGCGATGTCCTTATAATCAAAACACCGCACCATAGACACTTTATACTCTGACAAAACTATTTAATTTCCCATGTGTCAGGACCTGCAACCATTGACTGCAAATCATTAGAGCCTGATTTAATTGCAGATTCTACCTGATCGGTTAATAACTTATCATAAGTTGGTTTTTCAACATTTCTAAAAACACCTACGGGGATAGGATAATCTGGATGTTCGAGTTGCGAAAGCATATAAGCACAAGCTGGCGAATCCACCTTAGGATCATGAACCAAAACAGCATCTGTCGATGTTGCTAAATCAGCTAAATTAACAACTTTAGGATTCATACCATCAAAAGACAAACCTTTTTCTTTTTCTTTGCCAAAAATCATCGGCTTGCCCTCTTCTAAGAAAATCATATTATCATCACGATTTTCTTTACTGTATATTTTATCATAAGTACCTTTGTTAAAGATTACACAATTTTGCAAAATCTCAACAAAACTAATCCCCTTATGCTCGGCAGCCTGCTTAAAAACGCTGGCCATATGTTTTGGATTTGCATCATAAGTACGAGCAATAAAAGTTGCTTCGGCAGAAAGTGCAAATGATATTGGGTTAATGGGATAGTCCAAAGACCCCAATGGGCTTGTCTTTGTTTTTTTACCCTGCTCTGATGTTGGCGAATACTGTCCTTTAGTTAAACCATAAATTTTATTGTTAAACAATAAAACATTCATATCAATATTACGACGCAACATATGCAACATATGATTTCCGCCTATTGACAATCCATCACCATCACCAGTAATTACCCATAAAGACAAATCTGGATTAGTAACCTTAACACCTGTAGCCACACCGGGAGCACGCCCATGTATAGTATGAAAGCCATAAGTATCCATATAATATGGAAAACGGCTTGAACAACCTATACCAGAAATCACTACAAAATTTTCTTTTGGGATACCTAATTCTGGCATAATTTTTTGCACAGAATTTAAAATAGCATAATCTCCGCAACCTGGACACCAACGTACCATATTACCTGGCACAAAGTCTTTCTTGGTTAATTTTGCATTTGTGTCAGTCATTATTTGCCCTCCAAAACAGAAATTATCGCTTTATCTATTTCTTCTACTGAAAATTGTTTGCCCTGAACTTTTGTTATGGACTTAACATCTATTAAATATTCTGAACGCAAAATAGTAGCTAATTGACCCATATTTAGCTCGGGAACAATCACGTGCTTAAATCTTTGCATAATTTCTTTTAAATCATTTGGCAATGGATAGATATTAGATAGACATAATGCTCCTACCTTATTTCCTCGTACGCAATGCCTTTCTACGCCAGCTGTAATAGCACCCCATGTACCGCCCCAACCAAGCACTAAAACATCACCCTCTTCCTTGCAAAAGACCTCTGTAGGCTTATAACTATTGGCAATACCCTCTATTTTTTGCTTGCGTAATTTGACCATTTTTTCATGATTTAAACCATCGTGAGACACCATGCCAGTTTCGTCTTTTTCTAATCCGCCTAAACGATGTTCAAGTCCCGGTGTGCCAGGTATAGCCAAGGTTCTAGACAAAGTTTTTTCATCGCGTTTATAAGGTAAATATTCTTGATTTTCTTTAGCCACAGGCACATCAATTTTGTCTAACTTTGAAACATCAGGTACTTTCCAAGGTTCTGTTCCATTGGCAATATACCCATCGGTCAACAACAATACTGGCGTAGAATATTTAAGGGCTATTCTAGCTGCCTCAATTGCAGCGTAATAACAATCCCCCGGAGACTTGCCAGCCACAATTGGCACGGGACATTCACCGTTACGGCCATACATTGCCTGAAACAAATCCGACTGTTCTGTTTTAGTTGGCAAACCCGTCGATGGACCTCCACGTTGTACATCTACAATAACAAGAGGTAATTCTGACATAACCGCTAAGCCTATAAACTCTGATTTCAAAGCTAAGCCAGGGCCACTGGTGGTGGTTGCCGCCAAAGCCCCAGCAAACGAAGCCCCAATAGCAACACCAATACCGGCAATTTCGTCTTCGGCTTGCACTGTTTTAACACCTAAAGATTTATATCCAGCTAAATATTCTAAAATACCAGTTGCAGGCGTAATAGGATACGAACCCAAAACTAATTCGCGATCAGATAATTGTGAAGCTGTCAACAACCCCAATGCCGTAGCATTATTACCCGTAATTGAACGATAAATACCTTTTTCTAAAGGAGCAGAACCAACGTGATATTTAGGCACGTTTATTTCTGTTGTTTCGCCTAAGTGATAACCCGTATTTAATGCTAATGTATTAGCCTCGATCAACTCTGGTTTAGAGCCCCATTTTTTTTCAAACCACTTAATGGTAGAA
>JAMOSO010000011.1 GCA_027063065.1 Planctomycetota bacterium
TAATTTACTTTTAGTTTGAGACTTTGACCTTTTATATTGATGCCACATTGACCCAATACCACTTCACGGCCTCGTACGCAACATTATTTATATTATGTTGTATTAATGAGTGTAATTATTTGCCCGTAAAGCAGTTGGATATATCTTTACGGGCTTGTTTAGTTTAGGTAAAACCATTTTGAGAATATCTTAATTCTCCATCGACAATCGTGCTAACTATTTCAAAATTATAGTCTAATATTACAATGTCAGCATAAAATCCTGCTTCTAATTTACCCAATTTATCTAGGCCTAAAGAACAAGCTTGATTCCATGATGTTGTTTTGACTAGTTCTTTAAGTGGTAAGTTGGTTATTTCTTGAACATTCTTTAAAGCTTGATTTAACTCTAAGGTACTACCAGCTAACGCATCGTTTGATTTTAAACGGGCAGCTCCACCTTTGACAATAACTGGCAAGCCACCTATTTGGTAATCACCATCTTTTAATCCGGCAGCACACATAGCATCTGTGATTAGCTGTATACGATCAATGCTTTTTAATTTAAATATTAATTTAACCATATCTGGTGATAGATGCAAGCAATCACATATAGCTTCTAAATACACATCTTTATGCATAAAACCAGCACCGACTAGACCTATATCTCTGTGATGTAAAGCTGTCATTTGGTTGCAAAAATGACTTAAATCACGCAAACCGTTTGTGTAAGCTTCTGAAAATTCTGCAAAAGTTGCCGCCGAATGAACACATGAAGGTGTGATGCCTAATTCTCGTAACTGACGTGAAAATTCTATACCACCATCAACTTCGGGAGCAAATGATACTTTTGATACAGGAAAAATTGAGTGTAATCTTTTGACTTCATCAATATTTGGCGCTCTTACAAAATCAGGGTTTTGAGCGCCACATAATTTGCAGTTAATAAAAGGTCCCTCTAAATGAACACCCGCCAATTTAGACCCTTTTGTATTGTTTTTTACATACATTGCTGCTGTATGCATAGCTTTGGCTAAAGTTTCTTCAGGCAAAGTTAATGTAGTAGGTAATAATGTTGTAACTCCTTCTGTCAATTTAGATTTTCCAAATGTATCCATGGCCTCTTGTGTGCCATCTGTAAAATCAAATCCCACTTTACCATGACAGTGAACATCTATAAACCCTGGCATTACCATTTGACCTTTGGCATCGATAATATGTTCATCGTTTGGTAAAGTGCTACCCGCTGAATATATTGATTTGATTTTAGAACCTTCTATACAAATGGCACATGAGTGCATATCTATATCTGGTGATATTAAATGACAGTTTATTATTAACATAATTTTCCTAACTTAAGGCTGGATATTGACGTTCGTCTTGAACTTCTGGTAATTTTTTAATAGCTCTTTTTACTGTATTTTTATAACTTTTTTTTTGTGATTCACTCTCCCATAGCCAATCAAACATTACATTTACTTCATCAAAAAAAATCTCAGGAGTACCATCTTCCAATGTTGGAGAAAAAACTAAAGTTCCTCCAGAACGAAATAAAGATACGCCTAAAGCTTTTATATTTTCAAATTTTCCTTCATCAATTATTACTTCTTCATCAATAACAATCATCAGAACTCCTTTTAAACTCAGAGAATAAAGAAGTTAATCTTTATTCTCTATATTTGTATTATCTATTTTATTTTGTTTAACTTCAACTATTTTCATTAAATCCTTAGAACCTTTATTAAGGCTATTAAATTTCCATTTAGGCAATAAATATAACCATTTAGAATGCTGATTATTTAATGTTTTAACTGTAGTTATAGCTGTTGCAATTTTATTGTTTTTTTCTAATTGATTTTTATCAGTTATTTTACCCGCATTTCGCGCCTGTTGAATAATCTTTGATGAATTAGCTTCTACTTCAGCAATTTCTTTTTTAGATGGGCCTATATATTTTAAAGTGCAATATTGCTGTTTATTAATTGTATAAAAAGTTATTTCAAAAGTTAAATAATCATTAGTTTTTACAGATATTTTAAAATTCAATTTATGACTAGATAAGTCTTGTATTGGTATAATATCTTTAAAATTTATATTAGTTAAAGCATTGCAAAAATCATTAATAGCCTGCTTGTTTGCTATGTGATTTTTAGGAATATTTACTAATTGTAATTGTTTATTGATATTCTTAATAGTAATAGATGGATTATTTATAATTTGAATTTGTTGTATCTCTTGTGTAGTAATATTAATTAAATTGTCATTTAAATAATCAATTGCATCATTTTTTATACTAAGATTTTTTTTAGTTAGAAATACTTCTTTTTTATTTTTTAGTTTTACGTATACACCATTGCCATGCTTGGCTGTTTTTCCTATTAAAATAGAAGTATTTGCTTTATTAGTAAATATAGAAATTTTAGTAGCTAATTTATCGGTCAGATTAAAATCTTTATAATTATTAGCATCAGTAGTGATTAATTTATGTGCACGAAGTTCTAAAATATTAATCAAAAATTTATTTATCTTACGCATATCGACGGGATAATTATATTTTTCGTTTATAACAAATTTATTATCTTTTTTTTGGATAGTTAATATTTTTTTATTGGTAGATATTTTGATTTTATGTATCTGTGAAGTATCAACCCCTTGTATTAATAACGAATCAATTGCTTTATATGCAGAATTGCCATATTGATTGCTTGTGATTAATACTAATATTAAAAGCCCACAGGCGATGATTGACAATAAAGTAATATTTTTATTATTAATTTTCATTTAATTGCTCCTATAAAATTAGAATTTTTATGTTTTTTTTGTATCACAGATACAATCAAAGCAATTACCAATACCATTAGTGCTGAACCAAATAGATTTATGTTTTTTAACATATTTTTAATGCGCTCTACTTCTATTCTTTTTTGATTTTGTAAGATTCTAAGTTCCTTATTTGCATTGCGTATTTCTAATTCTATTTTTTGGCGTTGATTTAATACTTTATTTTGAATCAAATTAACATTAGTAGAGTCTGTTTGCTGCTCTAAATTTTGTAATTCCATTTGATATGTTTTAATTCTTGATGTTATATCTTTAATAGCTTGCTTAGTTTTTTTATCAGATTGTTTTTCTATATTATCAATTAGAGTAAAAGGTCTTTGGAATTGTCCCCTGCTACGCATAGAAATTAAATCATTATTACCACTTAAATATTCAAGAGTATTTAACAATAATGATGAATTTTGACCTTGTATTGCTAATCCAAAAATAGATTTTTGATATGCTAAACTATCACTAATAAAATCAACGTCAGCGACAATTACAACAGCTGCACCTGTTTTAGATGTTTTAATAATATTATTTTTTTTACTGTCTTTACGCTTGGTTTTTACTCCGTTAGGAAAGTTGGTTTTAAATTGTCCCGTTATTAGTGCCGATAGCACTATTGCTTTATCTCCTTCTTGATATGCATTGGATATACTATTTGGATTTATATTTTGTAATGCAAATGCCGATTTTGGTTGCCAAGTGTTGCCTATTTTTGTAGTTAGTAGTAAAGGTCTAATATTTAAGTTTTTTTGAGATTTAATATTTAATTTACCAGCAAATAAAAAAGTTAAGTCATTGAGATTAGCAGTGATAATTTCGTCTTTATTAACACATTGATGATTTAAACCAAGAAATGGTAAAAATAATTGTGGGGCTTGTCCTTGTGCTAACGGTGTAGACAATGCAATATTTCTGTCTAAAACAATTTGTTTATCAATTAAATCAACCCCCCACTTTTTAGTTAATTGATTTAAATTTGATGAGGCATCATATTGTAATATTGCATAAGGATTTTGAGGATTTGGTTTTGGGATATCGTTTAAACAATGCGGATCTTCTAAAATAATTAATTTTCCACCTGACATAACATATTGATCAATTGAAAATAGTAGATTTTTGTTTATTTGTTTTGGATGTATAATTAATAAAAAATCTAAATTATCAGGAATTTTATCAATTTTTGTATCAATATTTATAAGTTTATAAGTCTGTTTTAGATGTGTAATAATACCCCATGGTTCACGAGTTTTTTGACCTTGCAACTGCATCATTTGACGCATATATGGGCTAAGTTCATCACCCATAATTGGTATAGAAGATATAATACCAATTGTGCTTTTATCACGTTGTAATAAATTGACTATTGTTTTAGATATATCGTATTCTACTAATTCTTGTCGTTGTGGTTCAAAAATTTTAATTACTTTATCTCTACCTAATTCATTGGTCATTACTAAACCAAAAAAGAAATTCTCATCTTGAGACATAGGTATTTTTTGTATTCCATACAATAAAGCTTGTTCTTCAGCATCACTAAACGGTCTTGGGTCAATAATATTTAATTTAATCTTTCCGTTACTTAGTTTTACATATTCAGTTAATAAATTTTTAACATATAAAAAATAATTATTCCAAAATTGCAATTGATTATTGCCTTTAAGGGTAGCTTTTCTTGCGTAATACAGATTAAAAGTTATCGGCTTATCAATTGAAGATATAATATTGCGAGTGCCTTTACTTAAAGTGTATAGTTTGTTTTGTGTTAAATCAAAACCAGTATTTCCAACTAAATTTTGTATTAATAAGATACTAAAAATACTTATAATTCCAATTAATAATATTGTTATAATTTGTTTTATTGATTTCATTATTCTGCTTTACGCTCCTCTAAAATAACCACAGTTGCCCATAACCAACCAGCTCCTAGCACTAAAAAGAAACTTATATCTCGCAATTGTAAAACCCCTCGTTGTATTGATTCAAATCGAGAAATAAAAGATAATGATTCTATAATTTCAATAATATTTATTGGTAATTTATTTTGTAATGATTCTAATATTGATGGACTACCAGCATATAAAAAACATCCGCATGCGACTACAGATAGTATAAATGATATTACTTGATTTTTTGTTAACGCCGAAAAAAATAAGCTAATTGATAAATAGCTACCAGCTAGTAAAACAGATCCAACATAACCTGTTATTATAGGTCCGTAATCTGGGGTGCCTAAATATGCAACGCTAATAACAATTGGAAAGGTTAAAAATAATGCTACAAACAACATTAGCCAAGCTGCAAAAAATTTGCCTAATACAGCTTGAGTTGTGGTTATTGGCAATGTGAATAATAATTCAATTGATTTTGATTTACGCTCTTCTGACCATAAACGCATTGCGATAGCTGGCACTAATAAAATGAATAATATAGGCATATTACTAAAAAATATTCTAAGAGATGCTTGTCGTGATTCAAAAAAACCATTAGCAAAGGTTTGGTAGCTACTAAGTATTAGAAAAATAGTTAAAAATACATAGGCCAATGGAGTAGCAAAATAACTTTGAAATTCTCGTTTAAAAATACTAATTATAGAGTTCATACATTTACTCCTTGTAATGTTGTAGTAATTTTTCTAAAAATCTCATCTAAATTACCCTGTTCTTGTTTGCGTAATTGATTTGGCGTTGAATCAACTAAAATTTTACCATTTGCAATGATGATTAATCGTGAGCATAAGGAATCTACCTCCTCTAAAATGTGAGTTGATATTATAATGGCTTTTTGTGGAGCTAATTTTTTTATTAATTGACGCACTTCAAATTTTTGATTTGGATCTAAACCATCGGTAGGTTCATCTAAAATTAGTACATCTGGATTATGTATTAAAGCTTGCGCAAGTCCAACACGCCGTTTGTACCCTTTAGATAGTGTTCCTATTTGTTGATACATAATATTGCTAATGGCACATTCATGAGCTACTTTTTCTATAGCATTTTTACAAGCAGTACCTTTAATATTTCTTATATTGCATATAAATTTTAAAAAATTATATGGATTCATTTCTTCATAACTAGGTGCGTTTTCTGCTAAATAACCTAAATTTTTACGTACTCCAATAGAATCCGTTACTGTTGAGCAATTATTGATAGTTGCATAACCAGAATCTGGTTCTAAAAAACAACTAAGCATTTTCATCGTGGTAGATTTGCCAGCTCCATTAGGACCTAAAAAGCCTAATACTTCCCCTTTTTTAACAGAAAAAGATACCCCGTCCACGGCGATAATTGATCCAAAAGATTTATGCAAATCATAGACATTTATCATAAAACTTCTCCTAAACTTTTTGAAAAAGAAATTTTATATATAAAAAAATTATTTTGTCAACGTTGATACCATAGCCAGCAAAATTTTCGTGAACGCAGTACAAAAGGAAAAATTAGTATTATAACAGTTTGTAATAAACAGCTAAGATAGCCCAAATTATTAAACTTTCTAGATGAGGTAATAATATGTTTATCTTGCAATATAGTAAAGTTACGAGATGTTTGCAGACCTAATTGTTTTAGTTTTTTTGAAAGTAGTATTTCTTCACCAGCATAAACTTTTAAAGGAAAACCGCCAACTTTTTTAAAATCTTCACTACAACATAATAAAAAAGAGCCAGCAGCTAATTTAAATTTACAAGATATTTTATTCCATAATAATGCTAAAAACTTACCTGTATAATCAATGTTTTGATCAAAACTTACAACTGCACCAACACATATACTGTTGTTTTTTAAGCATTCAAAACCTGCATTTAAAATTTCTGCACTAGGCAAGGTGTCAGCATCTATAAAAAACAAGTATTGACCTATTGCGTATTCAGCTCCAGTATTTCTTGCCTTTGAGATTTGATTATGTTTTTCAAAGACAATCGTAGCTCCATTTTGTTTGGCGATGTTGGCTGTGGCATCACTTGAATTATTGTCTACCACTATTATTTCTGTAATTGGTAAGCCTTCAGAGGCTTTAATTATATTTTGTAGTGTTTGAGCAATTAAAGCTTCTTCATTCCATGCTGGTATAATTATTGAAATAGACACTTAGTAGTGATGCGGAAATTTAGAAAAATCTTGTTTACGTTTTTCTAAAAAGGCCGTTCTGCCTTCTACAGCTTCTTCAGTTGCATAAGCTAAACGTGTTGCTTCACCAGCAAACATTTGCTGTCCTACCATGCCATCATCGGTCAAATTAAATCCATATTTTAACATTCGCATAGCAGTGGGACTTTTGGAGTTTATAATATCGCACCACTCTAAAGCAACTTGTTCTAAATCTGCATGAGCCACAACTTTATTGACCATGCCCATTTCGTATGCCTCTTGAGCAGAATAGTCTAATCCTAAAAAGAAAATTTCTCTGGCTCTTTTTTGTCCAACCATTTTGGCTAAATATGCAGAACCATAACCGCTATCAAAGCTAGCAACATCAGGATCAGTTTGTTTAAATACCGCGTGTTCTTTGCTGGCAATTGTCAAATCACAAACCACATGTAATGAATGCCCTCCTCCAGCAGCCCAGCCAGGAACAACCGCCATTACTATTTTTGGCATAAAGCGAATTAGTCTTTGCACTTCTAAAATATGCAAACGTCCTAAACGAGCAATATCGGGCTTTTCACCACTCTCCAATTGATATTTATATCCATCTTTGCCTCTTATACGTTGGTCACCACCGCTACAAAATGCCCATCCTCCATCTTTAGGTGATGGACCATTGCCCGTTAGTATTACTGCGCCTATATCACTAGAAGTTCTAGCGTGTTCTAGTGCAATATATAATTCGTCAACAGTTTTTGGACGAAAAGCATTGCGACATTTAGGACGATTGATAGCAATTCTTACTGTGCCTTGTTTCTTTGCACGATGATATGTTATATCTTCAAAATTAAAATTTAAAACTTTATCCCATTGATTTGTATCAAATATTTCAGAAACCATAATAATCCATAAAATAAAAATATTATATCAAAAATCTCATATATTGATAAGAATCAATTTTTATTTTTAGTAATTATAAAAGTAAAAATATATGCTTTAAATTGACATAAACCCTTAATCTTATATAATTTACGTTTTTATTAAGGTAGCATAAAGTGAAGGAAGATAGACGCTTTGTAGACAATGAAAACACTCTAAAACCATTTCTGGCAAAGGTCAAAAAACTTGGTAAAAAAACGGCTAAAAAAACATCTTTAGCCGATACAGAATGGTTTAAAGCGGTGCCTCAGCAATGGCTAAGTTTTACATCAGTTTCTAGTTTTAAAGATAATGTTTTGACTATCAAAGTTACAAATTCAACTTTGCGTAGTGAAATGGAAATGATAAAAAAAAATATTATTACAAATATCAATAATAGCCAAGTGATTTTTGTGCGTGAAATAAATTTAAAAATTGGTTAATTAATAGCTTAGCTTAAAGTCGGTAAGGAGTTTCATGACTGAAGAAAAAAACTATGGTGCAGACAATATTACTATTCTTGAAGGAATGGATGCTGTGCGCAAGAGACCTGGAATGTATATTGGCGACACCTACACACGTGGATATCACCATTTAGTTTTTGAAACTGTAGATAATTCAATTGATGAGGCTATGGCCGGTCATTGCTCTAAAATTATTGTAATTATTAATCCAGATGGTTCTTGTACTGTTGAAGACAATGGTCGAGGTATCCCCATTGATATTCATAAGGATACTGGCACTCCAGCGTTAGAGGTAATTCTTACAACTTTACATGCTGGTGGTAAATTTGATGATAATACTTATAAAGTTTCAGGTGGATTACATGGGGTTGGTGTTTCATGTGTAAATGCTTTATCTGAACGTCTTGATGTTGAAATTTACCGTGATGGACATATCAATGCTATGAGTTTTTCTTGTGGACGCGTAAAAAGTCCATTAAAAAAATTAGCAGCCACAAAAAAACGTGGTACAAAAATTACTTTTTTGCCAGACAGATCTTTATTTGAATGTGAAGGTTTTAAATATGATATTTTAGCTAATCGCTTAAGAGAGATGGCGTTTTTAAATCGCGGTGTTTATATTGAATTAAAAGATGAACGCAACGAGCAAAGTGATACCTTTCATTATGAAGGTGGTATTGTCTCATTTGTCGAACATTTAAATCGCAATAAAGAACCGATTCATGCTGAAGTATTATATTTTGAAAAAGAAGAAGGTGGTGTTTCTGTTGAAGTTTCTATGCAGTATAACACAAGTTTTTCAGACAATATCTTATCTTTTGCAAATAATATAAATACACATGAAGGCGGAACACACTTAGCTGGTTTTCGTTCGGCATTGACACGTACTTTAAATCGTTATGCTACTAAAAATAATTTGGCTAAACGTGATGAATTACCAAGTGGTGATGATTATCGTGAAGGTTTAACTGCTGTTGTTAGTGTTAAACTGCCAGAACCACAGTTTGAAGGGCAAACCAAAACTAAACTCGGTAATAGTGAAATACAAGGGATGGTAGAATCTATTGTAAATGATGCTTTAGGTGATATTTGTGAAACTAAACCAGCAATTGCTAAGTCTATTATTCGTTCTGCAATACAGGCTGGATTAGCTAGAAAAGCAGCTAAAAAAGCAAGAGAATTAACTAGGCGAAAAGGTGCTATGGATGTGGGTAATTTGCCAGGAAAATTGGCTGATTGTTCTAGTAAGGATGTTAATTCTACAGAAATTTTTATTGTGGAAGGAGACTCTGCTGGAGGCTCTGCTAAACAAGGTCGAGATAGAAAATTTCAGGCTATTTTACCAATTAAGGGTAAAATTTTAAATGTAGAAAAAGCCCGAATTGATAAAATGCTAAGTCATGATGAAATTAAACATATGATTATAGCTTTAGGAACTAGCATTGGTGAAGATGACTTTAATATAGAAAAAATTCGTTATAAACGTGTAATTATCATGACCGATGCAGATCATGATGGAAGTCATATTAGAACTTTATTAATGACTTTCTTTTTTCGTCATATGCGTCCATTAGTAGAGAAAGGCTTTTTATATGTTGCCCAACCTCCTTTGTATAAGGTTAAGCGTGGTCGTAAAGAGCAATATGTTTTTGATGAAGCTAAAATGGAAACTATTTTTAAAGAATATGGATGTGAAAAGGCTACATTAAAAATAGGTGAGCAAATTTTTTCTGATGAAGAATTAAAAGACTTATATGATCATATTAGAATGTTTATGCGTTATGATTTAAATTTAAGAAAATCACATTTAGATTTATCTAGTCTTTTACGCCGTGCAAAAAATGGTGAAGTTGCACATTATCGTGCTTGTTGGAAAAATGAAGTTGTATATTTAAACACCAAAGATGATTTAAGTGATTTTGTAAGTAAGGTATCTAAATCCGAAGGTCATGAAATGGAAATCATCGAAAATGTTTTAAATGATGACTTTGGTATAGCTTTAATAGAAATCCTAGAAAGTGACGATATTGCCAAGAGTTTAAAAACAGTCTATGAAAAATTTAATATAGAATCATCGGCATTTACAGCAGTACAAAACGATGCCAATTTGGTAGAGTTTATTGTTGATGGTAATACAACAGTATTGAAAACTGTCTTAGAATTAGCAGAACATGTACGTGAAAATGGCCGTAAAGGCATTGAAGTCCAGCGTTATAAAGGTCTAGGAGAAATGAATCCTGATCAATTAGATGAAACTACAATGAATCCTGAAAAACGTATTTTAAAACGTGTTGTTATGGAAGATGTAGTAAAAGCTGATCAGTTATTTACATTGCTAATGGGTAGTGAAGTAGAACCTAGACGTGATTATATAACAAAGCATTGCCTAGATGTTACAAATTTAGATGTTTAATACAAAAGCCATAGCAAAATCTTTTTGCTATGGCTTTTATTGTATAAAATTATATATCTAACGGACAATAAAGTTTACTGATAAACTTTTTAGAGTATGGTACAAAATTATCTATATCTTCTCTAAATCCAGCTTTGTAAGACTGTACCATTGGTGATATTTTTGTAGCAATTTGTTTCTCTTCTTTTAGCATAGAACTAAAAGTTGATAATCTTGTATATTTATGTTCACTTCTGTACGGCATTTCTGTGTTGGAATACCATTTATATCCAGTTTCTTCATCCCAAAATTTTCGAAAAGTAGGTTTAAGATTTTTATCTACTATCATCCCCTGCATTTTTTCAATAGTATCACGAGTATAATCTTTGGCATTGGATTTTTCCCAAGTAATAAATCTGCCGACAGCAGAATCACGTTCAATTGGGTCATCTTGCCACAATTTTATCTCTTGACCTACATTGCGATTCCAGTCATCAAGAAAAGATTCATGATTAACCTGCCTATCCCAAGAACGCTTAAAAGATTTACTATAATTATTAGCTACGGTTTTTTCATTTATAATAAAACGCTCAAAAGTACTGTGGTATCTACCTGTACTTGAACAATTTGTACTGCACCCAATAAATACATATGGTATGCATAAAATAATAAATAAATTTAATCTAATCATAAATTTACAAGTTCTTTGGAACAATCGACAATTCCATCTTTACAATTAATGCAATCGCCAGAAAAATAAGCTAGTTTTTCTAATTTCATAGAAATATTTAATTGCTCAACACGAATATTTTTAGGTACTTTTACAGGTAAATAAGCAAAATTTAATATGGCACACACTTTCGCTTCAATTAATTTATCAGCAACGGCTTGAGCTTGATCATTTGGAACAGTGATTACCCCCATTGAAATTCCAAGCTCATTAATTTTTATTATTATTTCATCTTGATGATAACATGGGCAACCAGATATTTTTTGACCTACTTTTTGTTTGTCCACATCAAATGCTGCAACCACTTCAAATTCTTTAGAAGGATTGCGAAAATAAGATAAAATTGATCTGCCTAACCCTCCTATACCAACAATTGCAATCTTACGTTTGCGCCCTTTATGTAAAACATCTGATATGCCTTTTGACAAATCTGTAATCTTATAGCCATATTTTGGATGTCCAGAACACCCAGTAATCATTAAATCCCTACGCATCTGTGCAGGAGTATTGTCAACTAAGGCAGCTAACTCATGAGAAAATATATGGGTTTTGTCATTATCGGATAACCAATTTAATAAATGTCTGTATTTAATAAGTCGTTCGACTGTATTAACTGGAATTTTATCTTTTTCATAACATTTGCTCATTACTTTAGTCTAATTTAGGATAAGCTAAAAGTCAATTAGCAAACTTATATATGTATATCATATTCAGAAAATTTATACTTAAAACTAGCTAACATAGCATCTGCAACTGTGTCAAATGTTACATTTTTAGTAACAGGTATATCTGCTAAGGCAATTGTTTTAGATACAATATGATTTATATTATCTTGATTATGAATCTTTAATAATTTGCATAATTCAGCAGTGTGATTTTTAATCATTAGTGAACCGTGCTGTAAAATAGCTTTGCGTTTATGAGCTTGTGCAGAGCCTACAATTTTACGCCCATTAACTAAAATTTCATTTTTTGATGGTCCTTGAAAACAAACATGACTTTCTGGCATTTTCCATGCTTTAGCATCGGCACGTTGAACATCGACTCCTAAACGCTGCAAGCCATCTTGTAACGCTAAAGAGATAATATCATATATTGCATGCAAAGATTGTTTTGGCCAAATCTCTTTTGGTAAAATTATAGAATAAGTAAAATCATCCCTATGTAAAACAGCAGCACCACCTGTTAACCGTTTAACTATTTCAACATTATTTAATTTACATTTATCAAAATCTACTATTTTATCAGCTTCTTCACTAATACCTAAACTCAGTCCTGCAGGTTTCCAAGAATAAAATCTTAATATAGATTTGCCTTCTAATAAATTTTGTTTGTCCAAATCCATATTTTCTTGTGGACTTAGATTTTTTGTTATTTCAAAATTTATAGAAGGCATATTTAATTTTTTAGATATTTATTGATAGCTTTTGCAGCTTTGCGACCTTCGCCCATGGCTAAAATAACGGTGGCTGCACCTAATACTATATCACCGCCAGCAAAAACACCTTCGATAGATGTCGCACCAGCTTCATCAACTATAACATTGCCACGTTTGTCTGTTTTTAATTTAGGTGTGGTTTGAGTAACTAAAGGATTTGAACCATTGCCAATAGCTACTATTACAGTATCCATTTCTATTTCAAATTCACTATTTTTAATTTCAACTGGCCGTCTGCGTCCAGAGTTATCAGGTTCTCCAAGCTCATAACAAACAATCTCTAATGCACGTACTTTGCTATCTTTATCACCTAAAATACGTTTAACATTTTGTAATTCTAAAAAATTTACGCCTTCTTCTTGAGCATGAGCAACCTCTTCTTTGCGCGCTGGCATTTCTGCTATTGTTCTGCGGTAAATCACATTTACTTCTTCAGCACCCAAACGCAATGCCATACGAGAAGCATCCATCGCGACATTGCCACCGCCTAAAACAGCCACTTTTTTACTTTTAAACATTGGAGTATCTGCATGTTCAGTATCGTAAGCGCGCATTAAATTAGCTCTGGTTAAATATTCATTAGCCGCAAAGACTCCGATTAAATTTTCGCCTTCAATACCCATAAAGATAGGCAAACCTGCACCTGTTCCAATAAATATAGCATCAAATCCGTCTATACTCTTTAATTGTTCAATGGTTCTAGTTTTACCTACCACAAAATTTTTAACTATTTTAACACCCATCTTGTCTAGATTTGCTATTTCATAATCGACAATATCGTTTGGAAGGCGAAACTCTGGTATACCATAACGCATTACACCACCTAATTTATGAAAAGCTTCAAATAGCGTAACATCATGCCCTGCTCTGCGACAGTCTGCAGATACAACTAATCCTGCTGGTCCAGATCCAATAACGGCAATTTTTTTGCCAGTTTCTTTGGCAATAGTAGGTATTACTGCAGTTTTGTTTTTTCTTTGCCAATCAGCTACAAATCTTTCTAATCTGCCAATACCTACTGCTTTATCAATATCTTTTAAACTTTTACCAACAGTACAATATAATTGGCATTGATTTTCTTGTGGACAAACTCGCCCGCATATAGCAGGTAATAAAGAGTCTTGTTGTATAATATCTGCCGCCGCTTGAAAATCTCCCTCGGCAATTTTACAAATAAAATCAGGTATTTTTAAACCTACAGGACACCCCTTGATACATGGTTTGTTTTTGCATTGTATACAACGCATGGCTTCTACCATTGCCTGTTCTTTAGTAAAACCTATGGCAACTTCTTCTTGATTAGTTCCTCTTTGTTTAGGTTCTAAAACAGGCATCTCCTGCAAAGGGATTTGCATCCTTTCTTTCGCTTTAAGACTATCTTGTTTATTGTTTAAATCAGCAAAAACTTCTTTGGCTTTAACGTTTAGGTCTTGTGGGCAAATATAACTCATTTGTATTCCTCTGCTTTTTTATCTGCGGCTTTATGCATACGGCAGTTAGACTCACATGGTTTAAAAGCATTTAAACGAGCAATCATATTATCCCAATTAACTAAATGACCATCAAACTCTGGACCGTCTACACAAACAAATTTTACCTGATCACCAATATCAACTCGACAACCACCACACATACCAGTGCCGTCTACCATAATAGAATTGAGACTAACTAAAGTTTTAACATTATATGGTTTTGTTGTTAAGGCACAAAATTTCATCATTATCGGTGGACCAATAGCAATGACCATATCAGGTTTGTCTTGTTTGCATATTTCTTCCAGAGGTTCTGTTACCAATCCTTTACGACCAGCCGAACCATCATCTGTGCAAACAATAAAATTATTTGCAATTGATTGCATTTCTTCTTCTAAAATAATTAAACTTTTATCTCTAGCGCCTATGATAGTAGTTACTTCGTTACCTGCCTTAGCTAATGCTTGCGCTATAGGATGCAATGGTGCTATACCTATACCACCACCGACACACACAACTTTGCCAAACTTTTTAATATGTGTTGGAGTACCTAATGGTCCTACCACTACAGCAAGTGCATCGCCGACATTTAATTTTGACATTTCTTGTGTTGTTTGGCCTACAATTTGAAAAATTAAAGTAATAGTACCTTCTGCAACATCGGCATCGGCTATTGTCAGTGGGATTCGTTCTCCAAAATCTTCATCAATCATAACCATTACAAACTGTCCAGCTTTACGCCCCTCTGCAATCAACGGAGCACGTACCTTAATCATATAAACAGCTTCAGAAAGCTGTTTTTTAAAAGTGATAGAATGTTTCACATAAACCTCTAAATATTGTATATATTTAATAAAAAACAGATTATATTGTATTAGTTTTCTATTATCTAGCAAAAGGTTGTCTTTTTAATGCGTAATTTAAAACTATTGAAATGTTTTTATTAGTTGGATTATCTAAAAAAAACTTCTAAAATACATAAATTATAGTTATGCTTAAGATATGAATGATAACTCTGTTTTATTATTGTCGGCACTTAATTTAGGTATGCAAGTCAAGGTTGGTGGATATGTTTTTTTTATGAAAGAAACTAAACTTTTTCAATTAGATTTTGACAAAACAGAAGACGAAACTACTTTAATCCTAAGTCCAACAATGAAACCTAAAAACATCACATTAAGCCAATTTATTAAGTTAAGCCAAACTATGACTTCTCAAGAAATAATAAATCTACACAATTTACTATCTCAGCAAGGTACAATTACGCATGAATAAAGCTCTGTTGTTTTTTTCTTTAATACTTGTCAGTTTTGATATAAATGCACAAGAGATTGCTTCTAACACAAGAACCCCCCCATCGGTCAATAATCGTGAACATACTAGCCAAGCAATAAAAAATGATTTGGGATTAATTGATAAAAGTTATGGTATTGTTTCATCCAGTATTGTTACTCCAGTTAAATGGTTTGATAATTTTTTTGGTACAGAAGACTCATACGATGATTACAATGGAAGTTATATCAGTATTACTTCAAAAATCAATTGGCTTGATAGTGGCAATCCTACTTACAATCACAGATTTAAAACAAGATTAAGGTTGCCAAAAGCATCTAAAAAATTGAGATTATTTTTTGATACCGGTACTGACGAAGAAGTTTCGCAAGACATATCTGGAGTAAGTTCAGAGTCTTTAAAACGTTCTGAAGTAAATACTACTGCCTCGACGGGAAATTCAACAGGTTTTGCTAAAGACGATTTACTTGCTGGTCTACGTTGGGTACAAAAAGAAGGAAGAAAAATCAATATAAATTTTTCAGTAGGTGCACGTTTTAGGTGGCCAACTAAAGTATATGCCAAAGCAAAATATCGTAAATTATGGGATTTGACAAGTAATTTAAATGCTGTACTTGGTAACACATTTTATTGGAAGCAGTACGATGGCTTTGGCAATACAGCCAGATTAGATTTTAATAAAACTTTGAGTCCAAAAAATATTTTAAGAATTTCAACAGAAGGTACTTTTAGTGAAGATTCTGATGGTATAGATTGGAGCCAAGGATGTACCCTTTCTCATCAAATAGGTAAACGAAAAGCCATTTCTATAACTGGCGAATTTGTTGGAGTAACTCGTCCAGATGAAAAAATTAATGATTTTCGTACCGCAATTAATTATAGACAAAGTGTTTTTAGACCATGGTTTTTTGTTGAAGCAATTCCAGAAGTAAACTGGAGTTCTGATAATGGTTGGAGTGGTACTCCACAATTTACATTAATCTTTGAAATTAAATTTGGTGGCATTAGACCAAAGGAAAAATAAACACAAATTATATTAGGATCAATATGACTAAATCTAAGCAATTATTTAATCGTGCCTGTCAAGTTATTCCAGGTGGTGTCAATTCTCCTGTAAGAGCTTTTGGTTCTGTTGATGCAGAACCAATTTTTATAAGTTCTGCAAAAGATGCAATAATGCAAACAGTGGATGGCCAAAACTTAATTGATTTTTGTTCTTCTTGGGGTCCATTAATATTAGGGCATGCACCAGATGTTATAACTAAAGCAATAAATGATGCTGCAGTTAAAGGTACCAGTTATGGGGTTAATACTCCTGGAGAAGTAGAAATCGCTGAATTAATTGTTAAACAAATACCAGCTATTGAAAAAGTGCGCTTGGTTAGTTCTGGCACAGAAGCAACCATGACTGCTTTACGCCTAGCAAGAGGAGCTACTGGGCGTAATAAAATTTTAAAATTTGATGGGTGTTATCATGGTCATCATGATTCTTTATTAGTATCTGCTGGTTCAGGACTTTTAACAACAGGTACATCGTCTTCAGCAGGTGTTAGTGATACGGTTGTGGCTGACACTTTATTATGCCCATATAATGATATTAATGCTGTTAAAGAAATATTTAATAAATATGGTTCAGAAATAGCCGCAATTATTGTAGAACCAGTAGCTGGCAATATGGGATTAATAAAGCCTATTGAAGGATTTTTAGAAACATTGCGCACTATTACTAAACAAAATAATGCCTTATTAATTTTTGATGAAGTTATATGTGGCTTTCGTTTTTGTGCTGGTGCTTATTCTAATATATGTAATATTAAACCTGATATAACTTGTATGGGCAAAATCATCGGCGGAGGTTTACCTATCGGAGCTATTGGCGGTAGTGCTACAGTTATGGACAATTTATCACCTCTTGGAGCTGTTTATCAAGCAGGAACTTTAAGTGGCAATCCTATAGCGGTAGCAACGGGCATAGCAGTAATGCAAACATTAATTGATACTAATCCATATCCTAAATTAGAAGAAAAAGCCCGCGCAATTAGTGAAGGTTTAAATGATATGGCTAAGAAAAAAGGAATAGAACTCTGTTCTGAACAATATGGTTCTGTGTTCACACCTTTCTTTTCTAATAAAGCTCCAAACAATTTAAAAGACGTTCAAAAAATTGACACAAAAAAATACGCAAGATTTTTTACAAGTATGTTAAAGCAAAATATATATCTGCCTCCAAGTCAATTTGAATTGGCATTTATTAATACTAAACATACCGATGAACATATCGAAAAATATCTTGAAGCCGCTAATGTAGCCTTAGATTTGATAAATTAATATTATTTTGCAAAATTTAACTCCTTTTTCATCTTCACTTTCTAATAGCATCAAATGGATGATGTTTGTACGCCTTATCATTTTGATATTGGCGATAGCATCGTATTTAATAAAAAATGCTGAATCATTAACCTTTCAACTAGAGCCTATCAGTATTTATATATGTTTTATCACAGCCGCTTTGATTAATTTATTTTACTTAATTATTAGCTATAAAATTAAAAATTTAAGTCTCTTTGCTCATATTCAAATTAGTATAGATATAGCCATTACAAGTGTGTTAGTTTATCTAACCGGTGGTTTGCAAAGTAATTTTATTTTATTTTATATACCATCTATTTTAGCTGCATCAATTATATTGGGCAGACGAGCTAGTATGATTTACCCTACTATTATAATTTTTATAATCTCATTTCATATTTTAGCATATAAACAAGGTTTTTTTTATAATTTACATTTGAACCCAAAATGGTTAAGTGGTTATGTGGATAATTTCCCTGCTGTTACTGCCTCATTATTAAGTCAAAGCACTGCGTTTTATTTAATAGCTATTTTTTCTTCGTATCTATCCCGCGGACTTAAAGAAGCAAGATTTTTGGGGGGTGAATATGCTGAAATTACGCCCGATGCATTAATGCTATATGATAACAATGGTAAAATAATTAACTGCAATTCAAATTTTGCTAAATTATGTGCATCTAATTGTGATGAATTGCAAGGTCAAATTATGCATAATGCCCCTGAACCATGTCCTGATTTATTTGATTTTTTTAAAAATAACAATATAAAAAAATCAAAAATAATTGAATTGCGTCATAATAAAAAATTGACATCGTTTGAGGCTTCAGCATTTTCAATACATTTTTTAACTGAAACTAATAGAGCTACATTAATTAAACTAAATAATTTATCTACTTATCAAGAGACTCAACGACTTAGAGAGCGAAATCAAAGCCTAGAATTAGTTAGAGAAATGAGTGCTAGTATAGCGCATGAAATTCGCAACCCTTTGGCAGCTATGCGTGGAGCAGCAGTAGAAATTAACTCATGTTTAACTAGTGTTAAAGATAAAAAATTAATGAATATTTTATTGGAAGAGTTAGACAGGATAAATAAAACAGTTGGTAATTTTATGAATATGGCTAGAATGAGCCCACTAAATCTTGCCAGTATAAATTTAAATCAATTAATTGAAAATAGTGTAATGATGCTACAACAAGCTCCAGAAGCTGACAATAAACAAATTATTGTCAATTTAACTGAAAATTTAAAAATCAAATCTGATGCCGATCATATAACTCAAATATTGATAAATATTGGTAAAAATGCATTGCAAGCCTTACCTAAAAATGGCATATATACTATTAATGGAAAAATATTAAATAAAGATTTTATATGCTTAGAACTTTGTGATGATGGCATAGGTATTGCCCCAGAAATACAACAGAAAATATTTACACCTTTTTTTTCAACAAAATCAACTGGATCTGGTTTAGGATTACCTATGGTTGCACAATTAATAGAATCATTAGGTGGCACTATTAACTTGAGTAGCAAGCCTGGTCATACAAAATTTACTATTATATTACCAAAAGAAAGAAATATATAAGTATGTTAGAATCTCCAAAATCTATTTGGTTTTGTAAAAAACCGTCACCTGATAAAACATCAAATATTGCCAATCAGTTATTTATATCACCTATTTTAGCACAAGTGTTGCTTAATCGTGGCTTAGAAGATATCAATTCCATCACTAAATTTTTAAAACCAGACACAAAAGATTTAAGCTCACCTTTTAATTTTATCGATATGCATAAAGTGGTCAATCGCATATTAGAAGCGCGAGATAAAAAGCAAACAGTGCTAATTCATGGCGATTATGATGTCGATGGTATTACTTCAACTACTATTTTATATTTATTATTTAAGCAGATGGACATAAATGTTGATGTTTATTTGCCAGACAGATTTAAAGATGGATATGGCTTAAATATAAATACATTAAAATCATTAAATATTAATAAATATAATTTAATAATTACAGCAGATTGTGGTATCACAGCCCATGAACAAGCACAATGGATTAATGAACAAGGTGTCGAATTAATTATAATTGATCATCATAAGCTAGATGAAACAATGCCAAAGTCTGCTGCTATTATTCATCCAGATATTACTAAAGAAAAAAATTTTAACCAATTGTGTGCTGCATCCCTTGCTTTAAAAGTTGTATTAGCATTAACTGAGATTGATAATCATGCAAAATTTAAAGCCAATAAAATTATGCCTGATTTAATTATGTTAGCTACTTTTGGCATTATTTGTGATGTGATGCCATTAATAGAAGAAAACAGAATTATAGTTAATACTGGGCTAAAAATTATAAATGGCATTACAAAACCTGGATTATCAGAAATTATAAAAATCGTAACCAATCACAGTAGTCTTACTGCGGGAAAAATAGGATTTCAGATTGGCCCTAGAATTAATGCTGGTGGACGTATGGCAAAAACAAGATTGGCGTTTGATTTATTTACTACAGACAATCCAGTAATGGCAACAAAAATTTTACAAGAATTAGAAACACAAAATAATGCACGTCAAGCTATAGAAAAAGAAATAACCAAACTAGCATTAGAACAATCAGAACAAATTATACAAAATAAAGATGCGTATTCTATAGTTGCTTATGGTGATGATTGGCATGAGGGTGTAATAGGTATCGTAGCTTCTAGATTAATAGATGCACATTATTTACCATCTATTGTTATTGCATTTAATAATGGAATGGGTAAAGGTTCGTGTCGGTCTATTGATGGCTGTGATATTCATAAAGCTCTTAGTAAATGCAGTCAATTTTTAGAAACTTTTGGTGGACATTCTGCCGCAGCTGGACTAAGTATTAAACGTGAAAATATTAATGTGTTTATTAAGCAATTTAATCTTGAATGCCAAAAGCAATTAAGTAAACGTCCTCAGCCAAAACAAGTAATTGATATTGCATGTTTACCAGAATTGATTGATGAAAACTTAATGCATAATTTAAAAAAATTAGAGCCATTTGGATATAAAAATCCAAAACCAACTTTTGGACTTAAAAATATTGTTGTTGCTGGTATTCCCAAAATAATAGGCAAAGACGATAAACATTTAATGTTTTTTATAAAAGGAAATGGTCGTAGTTTTAAAGCTATCGGATGGAATATGGCGCAGTATATGCCTTTAGTAAGTTCTAATAAAAATTTTTCTATTATTTTTACCCCTATTTTAAATAGCTTTAATGGTCAAACAAGTATCGAATTTGAAATTAAAGATATCAGACTAGAAAATTAACATCTGTTGTTCAAAAAATGTATCGACCAAAATAAAAAAAGTTTTAAAATAAATTAAATGGGGATTATGAGGAGATAAAATGCAAGAAAAATTTACAGTTTTAAAATGGGGCAACAATTTATCTACAGGATTAAACTGGCAAAATGAACAACATAAAACATTAGTCGAACAAATAAATAAATTAGTCAATCAAGAAGATGATACGCTAGATGATATTTTGGAGTTTACTAAATATTACACTGCTACACACTTTAGAGATGAAGAAGCAATGATGGTGCATTATGATTACCCGGCATTAGATGCGCATATTGAAGAGCACGGTTTTTTTGTTAATTCTATGCAAGAAATTTTTAAAGAAAACCAAAAGGATAAAATTAAAATACGCAAAATACTAACAGAATTAAGTGCATGGCTAATGTGGCATATTAAAAACAGCGATAAAGAACAAGCTGATTGGTTAATCAAAAATACAAATATTAAAAATCATCAACCGACCGAATTTTATGAAGAATTAGAAAATTACAGAAGAAATAATTAATAGTCTCTGCAAGTAATTGCTGTATCAATTTGATTTATAATTACTAAAATAATATATTTAAAACTTTTAAAATTACCCAATTTAATTAAAAACAAACAAGGAAAAACATGAAATACGATTATGACATTATAACAATAGGTCTGGGACCAGCGGGTATGGCAGTATCAATAATGGGCTCTGAAATGGGCTTAAATATTTGTGCCATAGAAAAAAAAAGTCTTGGTGGTGAATGTATGAATGCTGGATGTATTCCTTCAAAAGCATTACTAAGAGCCGCTAGAACAAGACATACCTTTAGTACATATCAAAACTATTCATTAAAAGGTGGCAGCATTCCTGAAGTAGACAATATATTTGAAAACATACAAAAAGATTTAAATTTTATCGGCGATAAAAAAACAAAAGGTATGTTTAAAAAAACTGATCTAATGCTTAAGGAAGGCTCTGCCAAATTTGTTGATTCTCACACTGTTGCCGTTGGAGACAAACGCATTACTGCCAAAAGAATCTTTATCTGCACAGGCACAAAACCATTTGTACCTCCAGTAGAAGGTATTGAGGATATTAATTATTTAACTAATGAAAATATGTTTAAACTAGAAAAAGTCCCCCAATCAATGATTATTATTGGTGGCGGTGTTATCGGCTGTGAAATGGCTCAAGCTTATCAAAGGTTAGGCACAAAAGTTACCATTATCAATAGAGATAAAAATTTAATTTTTCCTCAAGATGCAGAAGTCGCCACTACTCTTAAAACAGGATTAGAAAAAGACGGTGTAACTATATACAATGATAGTAATGTATCTAAATATGAAAAAACTACTGTAGGTGTTAAGGCATATTTTGGCGATTCACAAGTTATCGAAGCTGAACAAATAATTATTGCTGCTGGACGAGTTTTTGATCCAAGCGAATTAGATTTAGATAAAGCAGGTGTTGAATACACTAAAAAAGGTATAAAAGTAAATAATATTTTACAAACAAATAAAAAACATATTTTAGCTTGTGGTGATTGCAATGGACATTTTTTATTAAGTCATGCAGCAATGCACCAAGGTATGATAGCATTAATGAATACAATGGTTCCTCTTCCTAGTTGGATGCCTATTCCTGGACCATTTAAACGAAATTTTAAACAATATGTAGTACCCTCCACTATTTTTACTGATCCTCAAGTAAGTCGTGTTGGCTTAAATGAAGATGATTTACAAAAATTAGGTAAAAAATATCAAGTTGTCAAAGTTAACTATGGTGATTATGGCGCTGCCATTGCAGAAAAAGTAGAAACTGGATATATAAAGGCCTTTATTTCACCACTTGGCAAAATATACGGAGTATATATTGTAGGTGAAGGCAGTGGCGAAATGATTAATGAATGGGCTCTAGCGATTCAAAAAAATCTGCATATAACATCCATTATGCTAATGCAACATTCATTTCCAACAATGGGTTTTTTAACTAAACGTGTTTCAGAAGAATGGATGATGGGTAAAATGGCTTCATCATTTTTACAAAAAATGTGCCAAGTGATGTTTAGATTATAAACAATGACTGAATATATCATAAACTGTGCGGGGGAAAAAATCCCCCTCACTGGTAAATTATTTGAGGCTAGGTGTGACGTTGGTAATTTAGAAGATTATATTAAAGCCAATCAAAGATTTATAATAAACAAAACGCAAGAATGGCTTGATATACCAAAAATATCAATTTTGATGCCGATTTACTTAGCCGGCGATACTTTTATTGATTCTCTTAAATCAGTGTATAATCAAAATTGGTCTACGCCAGAAAATGTAGAAATTATTTTATATATCAACCAACCTCTTGGCGAAGAATTACCATTAACTAAAAAATCCATAGAAGTAGCTAATAAATTTATAAACAGCGTTGAGAATTCAAAACCTGCTGTGCGTTTAATTTATGAACAACTAAATCACGGTCTACCAGAAGTATATCAGCGTAGTTTTTCTTCGTTAGTTGGGCGTATTCAAAGTTTGGTAAATACTTTAAATTTTAATAATAAAGATGATAAAATATCTAAAATAAATCAATTAATGAATACTGTTTTTGCAATAGTTGACGATGATTTAATCTTTAAAAATTCTAATGAACTTTCTTCAGCCTTAGAACAAATAAAAACGGGACAATCTATAGTTACTGGGCAAATTGAAATAACTAAAGTTAAAACTTCATATCCAAAATGGGATAATATTTTAACCTCTGTTATGAACTTATATTTTAATTTTAAACAAGAACTAGGCACTTCGACATTAACACCTAGAGGAATTAGCGTCAAAGATATGTTTCATCAACCTGCTGTTCAGTTAGAAAATGATTATGCAGATCAAATATGGTTTGCATCAGGAGCAAATAACAAACACAAATTAATAGTAAAAACACAAACCAGTTTGCAAGAAGAAACTTATCCAAGTAATGCTAAAATGACTGGGGCGTTAGCTTATTTTTTAGAAACTGGTAAAGAAGTTTCCTGTTTAGATATATTTGAGTCTGTAAAAGCTTTATATAAAAGCAATTGGCAAACTCACTTTAAATACTCACATGAAGACGTAGAACAATTAATCAAAAATTTAAAAACTAGAGATATATCCAAAATTTATCAATATTGTAAAAAATTTACATAAAAGGCATTTGATATTTAAATTTTGTATTTAGCACAAACAATAACGTGTAAATTTATGATTATAAATTTACACGTTATATACTTAAATTATTTTTCTATAGTACCTATCGGCGCTATAGTCTTGCCATAAACCTCATTAAGTACCTGTGCTAATCCAGTGTAGATTGCAGAAAAACCACAAAAAAGACCTTCATAGCCTGCTATAGTTTTAATATTTGCACTATGCGTATAATCTCCATAGGCTAACAAGAAAAACAACACTGTTAAAGATGCAAAAACAACTTGTAATGCTCTATTTAATCTTAACGTTGCAATAAATAACACACCTGTAAAAATGCCCCACATAGACAAATATGCTACCATAGCCATTTCTGCTGGCGCTGCAATTAATCCCATTTTTGGCATAATGATTAATAATACTAATGAAATCCAAAAAAATCCATAAGATGTAAATGCTGTAGTTGCAAATGTATTACCTTTTTTCCATTCCATAATGCCAGCAATAACTTGTGCTGTACCACCATAGCACAAACCCATTGCTAATATCATAGAACCTAAAGAAAAAATACCTGCATTATGAAAATTCAAAAGCACTGTTGTCATTCCAAATCCCATTAACCCTAATGGTGCAGGGTTTGCTGTATTATCCTGTTGTATGGTTATTGTTTTTGTAATCTCGACAGGATTATTATCTTTACTCATTTTATACCTTTCTAATTTTATATACGTATTATGCCTTATGACACTTAAAAAGCGGTATTATATAAAAAAAATTACAAATGCCTATACATAATAAAAAAAGGCGGTGATAATTCTATCACCGCCTCAATAATGTATAAACTTTATAATTTATTTAAAAAACAACATCTCTGCATAGGTTGGCAATGGCCATACTTCTGCATCAACAATTTGCTCTAAACTATCCACTATTTCGCGAACAGAATTACATGCTGTAAATACTTCATCGCGATATGCTTCTGCACGTTTTAAAGTTTTACTAATAGCATCAGCCTTATCAGTAACTTCTTCTAAAATGGCAATGCGATCTTGAAGTTCTGCAGTAAGAGTATTTACCTCTTCTAAAGCTTTCATTTGAGCTGATGCATCAACACCTACATCACTAATTGTAGCAGCAGCAGTTGCTAATCTACCTGTATAATCTAAACAAGTAGGTAAAATTTGACGTTTAACCATTTGAATTGCTGTACGTGCTTCAATATTAATATCCATTGAATAACCATCAAGTAATATTTCTTGACGTGCAGTTAATTCAGAAGCTGATAAAACACCTTGACGCTTAAATACATCTTTATTTTTCTTACAATTTAGTTGAGCTAAAGCAGAAACAGCATTAGGAAAATGAGGCAGACCACGTTTTTCAGCAATCGCAACCCACTCTTCATCATAACCATCACCATTAAAAACTACCTTCATATTTTCTTTGGCAATTTTAGTTAAAATACCTTCAAGTTCTGTTTTTGGATTATTAGATTTTTCTAATTGCTTAGCAATATCCTCAAGAATATCAGCTACAATAGTATTCATCACAATACAAGCGGCAGCTGCATGCACTGTAGAACCAGGCATACGGAATTCAAATCTATTTCCTGTAAATGCAAAAGAAGATGTACGATTACGATCTGTTGTATCTTTAGCAACACTAGGTAATTGAGATACGCTTAAACTAATTTTACCACCCTTTTTAGATGATTTAGCTGTACCTTTTGCCAATTTCTGAAAAATATCATCTAATTGTTCACCCAAGAAAATAGAAATAATTGCTGGCGGTGCTTCACAAGCACCTAAACGATGATCATTACCTGTGGTAGCAATAGAGCTACGCAATAATCCAGCATATTCGTCAACAGCTTTAATAACTGCCGCACAAAACACTAAAAACACATCATTATCATGAGGATTTTGACCTGGATCTAATAAATTGACTCCTGTATTAGTAAACATTGACCAATTATGATGCTTGCCACTACCATTAATACCAGCAAAAGGTTTTTCGTGAAGTAAGCACACAAAATCATGTCGTTCTGCAACTTTTTTCAATTTTTCCATAACTAAAACATTATGATCTGCTGCAATATTGACTAATTCAAAAACAGGAGCCATTTCGTATTGTGCAGGAGCAACTTCATTATGCTGTGTTTTAGCTGTTACACCTAATGCCCATAACTCTTGATTTAAATCTGCCATGAATGAAGCTATGCGTTCATGCAATGCACCAAAATAGTGATCGCTTTTTTCTTGACCACGAGGGGCAGGTGCGCCAAAAAGAGTGCGTCCACATAAAACTAAGTCTAAGCGATCTTCAAAAAAATCACGATCAACTAAAAAATATTCTTGTTCACAACCTAAGGTAGAACTAACTTTTGTTACATCAGTTTCACCTAAAGCATTTAATACGCGAGTTGCTTGTTTGCTTAAAGCGTCAACAGAACGCAATAAAGGAGTTTTTTTATCTAAAGTTTCACCTGTGTAAGAATAAAACATAGTTGGGATAAACATAGTTCTGTTATCACCATCACCTTTAACAAATACTGGAGACGTACAATCCCAAGCTGTATATCCGCGTGCTTCAAATGTATCGCGTAAACCACCGTTTGGAAATGAAGAAGCGTCTGGTTCGCCTTGGATTAATTCTTTACCGCGAAATTCAGTAACTACAGAACCATTGCCAGTTGGATCAATAAAAGAGTCATGTTTCTCAGCAGAAGTTCCTGTCATAGGATGGAACCAATGACAATAATGTGTTGCACCACGCTCTAATGCCCAATCTTTCATGGCAGAGGCAATCACATCGGCAATACTTTGATCGAGAGCAACACCATTATCGATAGTATTGCGCAAAGATTTATAAACGCTCTTTGGTAAACGCGCGCGCATTACATCATCATTAAAAACATCACAGGCAAATATGTCTGTTAAATTATTTTGTTCATTCATCCTAGGTTAACTCCGTTTAAAAAAATAAATAGTCTCTAAATATTATTGCTACAATAGCGAATAACATACCAATTATATAAATGATATAACCATCCCATTCTATAGACTTTTAACATAAAATACCAATAAGCATACAAAAATAATTACCATTATGTATTTTTTTTTGTTTTAAAATTACATAATGGTATTAACTTGGTTTATAACTATTATGTATTGGCATACGCCTATCGCGTCCAAAAGCTTTTGGCGTAATCTTAACACCTGGAGGTGATTGAAAGCGTTTAAATTCAGCACGATCCACCAACCTAACCATATTGACGATTGTTTCATGCTCAACCCCATCTATGACAATTTCAGAAGGGTTCATATCTTTTTCTACATAATCTTCTAAAATTTTATCTAATATTTCATAAGGTGGCAAAGAGTCTTCATCTTTTTGATCTGGACGTAATTCTGCTGACGGTGGTCTGTCGATAATACTCTCTGGTATAATCTCTTTATTAGCTCGTTTATTACAATAACGTGAAAGTTCAAATACTAATGTTTTAGGTACATCTTTTATAACAGCAAAACCGCCGTTCATATCTCCGTATAAAGTACAGTACCCAACTGCCATCTCAGACTTATTACCTGTAGTTAAAAGTAACCAACCGTGTTTATTTGACAAGGTCATCAACATTGCACCGCGTATGCGAGCTTGTAAATTTTCTTGTTCAACACCTGGTTGACCTCCACCTAATGGTTCAGACAACACATTTAACGTAGTTTTAAAAATATCAATAATTGGCAACTCATAAAATTTTACACCCAATTGAAGCGCCATCTTTTTGGCATCATTTTTTGTACCATCAGATGAATATTGTGATGGCATAGAAACAGCAATTACATTTTTTGAGCCAAAAGCGTCTACTGCAATTGCTAAAACTAATGCCGAGTCTATTCCACCGCTCAAGCCAAGAACTACTTTTTTTATGCCATTTTTAGTAACGTAATCTTTAGTACCAATTAATAAAGCTTGGTATATTTCTTCTAAATAATCCATTGGAGGTACAATTTCTGCACTAACTACATCACCTTGAATTTGCACAACTAAGTCTTCTTCGCTAAATTGAGAGGCTGCAGCAACAATATCACCTTTTGAATTACAAACTAAAGAGCCACCACAAAAAACCAACTCGTCTTGAGCTCCAATCAAATTGGAATGCACAATAAAACAATTATTACGTTTAGCAAATTTTTGCATTACTCCACGCCTTTGATTTGCTTTGCCAGCATAAAATGGTGAAGCAGAAAGATTAAAAACAAGATCTACATTATGTTCTTTAACCCACAAATCTAAATTAGAATTTTCAATCCAAACATCTTCACATATTGAAACAGCACATCGTTTACCAGCTGCTTCAAAAACCAGTGGATTTGACCCAGATTTAAAATAACGTTTTTCATCAAAGACTCCATAATTTGGTAATTCTACCTTGCGATAAATACCCGCCAACTCTCCGTCACTTAGTAAAGCGGCTGAATTATAAATAGAGCCATCTTCCGCCAATTCTGGAAACCCAACTATAGCAGTAATTCCTTTAGTTTTTAGCTTAATTTCTTCTAACTTAGATTTACAATCTTTCAAAAAAGCTTTACGTAACAATAAATCCTCGGGTGGATAGCCACATAGAGCGAGTTCCGGAAAAATAACAATATCTTCAACGCTTTCTTGTGCTCGGCGTATTGCCTTAATGATACTAGCCGTATTGGCACTTAAATCACCAACACTACAATTTATTTGCGCTATACTTATACTTAAACGATTATCCGTCATTTTTTATCCTATGATAATTAATAAATTAAATTTAAACACGATATCTTTTATAGCTGATAGCATATTTTTTAACACGCAAGCCCATAATACGTTCTGTAATACCCAAACTATCAGCTGCCTTAGCCATATTACCCCTAGTGCGTTTTAATGCCTCGATAATTAATTCTCGCTCAACATTTGCCATAGTCATATCTAAAGTAGACTTATCTGCAGTATCACTTGCCTCAGCTGTTTGCAATGTTGCTGGCAAATGATGACCATGAATAACATCATCGCTGGTCAACAACATCGCACGTTCGATACAATTTTCAAGTTCTCTGACATTGCCAGGCCAATGATAGGCCATCATCATATCTATAGCTGGTGTTGAAATACGCCTAACATCCTTTAAATTTTCTTTATTAAATTTTTCAATAAAATGATTTGCTAATTGCAAGATATCTGTACGCCTTTCTCTAAGCGGTGGCAAATGAATTGGAAACACATTTAATCTATAAAATAAATCATCGCGAAAAGTCCCTTCAGCTACATGTTTTTCTAAAGCTCTATTTGTAGCTGTAATAATACGTACATCCACTTTTACAGTGTGCATGCCACCCACACGTTCAAATTCTTTTTCCTGCAACACGCGCAATAATTTAACTTGTAAATCCTGTGATATTTCACCTATTTCATCTAAAAATAATGTACCTCCATTTGCTAACTCAAAACGTCCTTTGCGAGTTGCAATTGCTCCTGTAAACGCCCCTTTTTCATGGCCAAACAGTTCTGATTCTAACATAGAATTTGGTAATGCTGCACAATTTACTTTGATAAAAGGCTTGTTAGAACGCAATGAATTAAAATGAATAGCTTGAGAGACTAACTCTTTACCTGTACCACTTTCACCCATAATTAGCACTGTTGCATTAGATTGCGATACTTGCCCTATTAAATCATAACAATCCTGCATTGCCTGTGAATTACCTATAATATTATCTGGTCTAAACCTATCTTTTAGCTGTGATTGTAACCGTTCATTTTCGTCTAATAATCGTTGACGATCTTCCATAGCTGTTTGACGCATCTTTACAGCTTGCGCCATCATAGAGGCTATAACTCTTAATAATCTAGATTCTTCATTTAGATTATGATCAATATCAAAAGGCAAATAAACACTTAATGTACCAATTGTGTCTGTACCCAATTTTATAGGAACACACACAAAAGATAATTCTTCATTCTGATTTGCTTTAACCCCTGTTAAATTTAAAAAAGTTTTTTCTTGTGATATCTTAATTATTGACACTGCTTTACCAGTTTGAAAAACCTTGCCTGTAATACCCTGTCCTGGTTTATAAGAACCTTTTTGTCTTTGATCAGAACTAAGACCGTGAGCAGCCATAATGTTAATCTCTCCAGTAGTTCTATCGTGCAATGTCAATGTGCCATGACGCATAATAGTATGTTCTGATATAGCCTGCACCACAGGCTCAACAACATCGCGTATATCCATACTAGATTCTAAAATACTACTAATTTCAAATAACAAGTTTAATTCTGGAACTTCCTTTTTAATCTTAGTTCTGGATTGTTTTGACATAAAGTTCCCGTATATTAAAAAAGACATAAATGTAAGAATATGATACCTATTTGTCAATTATATAAGGTACTAAATTTTAGTTTGCTTGTTACGCACAATATAAATGTGGCGCAGAAAACAGATTATTTTAATATATCTCTGCCAAAAGAAGCGGAAATACAATAATTGACAAATTTTAATGTATATAAGATAATAAGTTTTCAGGGAACATGTATTATCTTATAACTTTATTTTTTGCGAAAAACATCAAGTTATGCTCTAAAAAATACTTTATACCTTGACTTTTATACCGATTATTATATTGTTCGTAATTTATAATTTTAAGACAACAATCATCCGCGGAGTTGGTCGATGGAATTTTTCACCTTATTAATCAGTTCAATCCTCGTCAATAATTTTGTACTTTCAAAATTTTTAGGCGTTTGCCCATTTTTGGGTGTCTCAAAAAATGTACATACAGCTATGGGTATGTCCGCAGCAGTAACTTTAGTTATGACAATCGCTGCGCTTGTTGCTGCAATTGTTAATACATATATTTTAGTACCATACGATATGGGTTATCTGCAAACATTATCTTTTATTGTTATTATTGCATCTCTCGTACAAATATTAGAAGTAGTCTTGCAAAAACTTAGCCCCCCACTATATCAAGCTTTGGGCATATTTTTACCATTAATAACTACTAATTGTGCCGTGTTAGGCGTAGCTGTACTAAATGTTCAAAACAATCTTTCAATACTGATGTCTACTTGGTATGGATTTTCGTCTGGTTTAGGATTCTCTTTAGCTTTATTACTCTTTTCTAGCATTAGAGAACGTCTTGACCTTGCCAATCCACCCAAATCATTTGAAGGTGTTCCTATAGCTTTAATTGCCGCTGGTATTTTGGCTATGATTTTTATGGGCTTTTCTGGTTTAGTTTAATAGTAAAAACTTCGGAGTTATATGATTGCACCACTTTTATTTATGGCTGGTATTGGTTTATTATTAGGTATAACCATTGCCTTAGCTAATATATTTTTTTCAGTCAAAACAGATCCTAGAATAGAAGAAGTTGAAGATATGCTTCCAGGAGCAAATTGTGGTGGTTGTGGATTTGCAGGATGTAACGCATTTGCAAAAGCAGTAGTATTAGATGCTGTTGAACCCCAAAAATGTCCTGTCTGTTCTAAAGAAGAAGCAGAAAATATTGCAAGCCACATGGGTATGAGCGTTGAATTTGACACGCCTTATGTAGCATTAGTTAAATGTTGCGGAGATAATTCAGACTCGCCCGAAAGAGCATTATATAATGGAGTGACAGATTGCAGTGCCGCTTTATTAGTAGCTGGCGCAACAAAGTCTTGCCAACATGGATGTCTTGGTATGGCAACTTGTGCACGAGCTTGCCCTTTTAATGCTATTGAAATAGACGAGAAAAGACACATCGCGATAGTCCACCCTGAATTATGTGTGGGTTGTGGTAAATGTGTTAGTGTTTGCCCACGAAATTTAATTGATATGGTACCTAAATCTGCTCCTGTACATATTTTATGTAGTTCGCCAGAAAAGGCAGTCTTACAAAAAAAAGCCTGTTCTAAAGGGTGTATAGGCTGTCGAAAATGCAGTAAATTAGATCCCGAAAGTATAAAAATGGATGGTTTTTTAGCTGTGATGGATTATGACAATTACAGCACCAATACAGAAATAATAGACGTATGCCCTGTGCATTGTATATACCCATCCTTGGAGGAAAAATGATTAAGAAGAAAGCTTTTTCCGGTGGAGTACATCCACATGATGGCAAGGAATTAACAAACACCAAAAATATTAAAATTGCACCGCTAATGAAAGAATATGCTGTCTCCTTAAGTCAACATATCGGCGCACCAGCCAAAGCCATAGTAAAAGTAGGTGATACTGTTTTAAAAGGTCAAAAAATAGCTGAGGCAAATGGGTTTGTATCTGTACCCATACATGCACCTACCAGCGGAACAATAATTTCTAAAAATAAAAAAACAAGCGCGGGTGGTCGTATGGAAGGTGGCGTTGACTCGGTGATTGGTCCAACCGGCGCATTAGTACCCATGTTAACAATATCTGCTGACGGCGAAGATACCCCATGCAATGATTTAGAACCAATCTTATCTTGGCAAGATTGTAAACCAGAAGATTTAAAACAAAGGGTTTTAGATGCTGGAATTGTTGGAATGGGCGGAGCAGCATTTCCGACACACGTCAAGTTATCTCCTCCACCTAGCCAAAATATTGATACATTAGTAATTAATGCTTCAGAATGTGAACCATATTTAAGTGCTGACCATAGACAAATGCTTGAAGATACTAAAGGAATTATCGAAGGCATTTTAATTATAAAATCTATTCTTGGTATTCAAAAAGTTTGTATTGGCATCGAATCAAACAAACCAGATGCTATTAAAGCAATGCAAGAAGAATCAAGAAAACATAATATTGTCGTTACTGCACTACCCACAATGTATCCTCAAGGTTCTGAAAAACAATTGATTTATGCAATTACAGGACGCAAAGTTCCAATGGGAAAATTACCTATGGAAACAGGTTGTGTAGTCCAAAATATAGGTACTGCTTTTGCTATTTACGAAGCTGTAGTAAAAGGTAAGCCTCTATACGAACGCATAACAACAATTACAGGCTCACCAATAGTCAACCCAAGCAATTGGAGGCTACGAGTAGGCACTTCTCTTGCAGATGCATTAACTTTAGCTGAAGGTGTAAAAAACCCAGATGATATAGGTAAGGTAATCTTAGGTGGCCCAATGATGGGAATGGCACAATTTTCATTAGATGTACCTATTATGAAAAACACATCTGGAATATTACTTTTAAACAAACAAGAGGTAACTTTATACACTTCAGGACCCTGTATTCGCTGTGGATCGTGCATTAATGTATGCCCGCAAAGCCTTATGCCATCAACCATGGGAGTACAAATTGAAAAAGAAAGATTTGAGCTAGCTGAAGAAACAAATATTATGAATTGCATTGAATGTGGTTGTTGTTCTTACGTCTGCCCATCTCACCGTCCTTTAGTTCAATTATTTAGGCGTGGCAAATCTGAAATACAAGCCAACAATCGCAAAAAAAAGGTTTAATTATGTCAGAAGAAAAAAATATATTATTACCAAATCCAAGTAAGTTAGTTGTTAGTAGCTCCCCGCATCTGCACAAAGGCAATGATGTTCAAAAAATAATGATACATGTTATTATTGCCTTGATACCCGCCTGTTTAGTCGGAATCTATGTTTTTGGTTGGAGTGCAGCCCAAGTATTGATAATCACAATTATTTCATGTGTGCTTATAGAAGCCATTTCTTTAAAATTAATTGGAAAATCACAAAATGCTTTAAAAGATGGTACAGCAGTACTCACAGGTATGCTCTTGGCTATGAACTTATCCGCATCAACACCATGGTGGGTGTGTGTTATCGGTGCATTATTAGCTATCGTTTTGGCAAAGCAATTATTTGGAGGTTTAGGTTACAACCCTTTTAACCCTGCATTAGTTGCCAGAGTTGGATTACTAATAGGCTTTCCAACATTTTTAACCAGTTGGGCACCGACTAAATCCATGTTATCTAGCACACACATTGACGCTGTTACATGTGCTACCCCACTGTACCAAATACCCCTCACACTTAAAAATGGAACAACTGAAATATTGTCATATACAAATATGGATTTATTTTTAGGTAATATTCCTGGATCGCTGGGAGAAACATCAGCACTAGCCTTATTAATTGGTGGGTTATATTTAATTGTTATGAAAATTGTATGTTGGCGAATACCAGCATTTTTTATTGGTGGAGTTGCTGTTATTGCAGGTATCCACCATATGATAGAGCCAAAAACAACACTGACTATTACACAACATTTATTTTCTGGCGGTTTATTTATTGGTGCTTTTTTTATGGCTACCGATATGGTCACCTCTCCAGAAACAAAAAAGGGTGCCATAATATTTGCGCTTGGATGTGCCATAGTAACTTATTCTATTAGAGTTTGGGGAGCGTATCCAGAAGGGGTAAGTTTTGCAATTTTATTTATGAATGCCTTTACACCTCTTATTGATCGTCTAGCGGCAAATAAACCATTTGGTCATATCGTTACGGAGAATTAATATGAAAGAAACCATACGTTTAACTGCTGCACTAACTATTATTTGTATGATTGCTACCGTATTATTAACTTATGTTAATGACTTAACTAAAGAGCCTATTGCCAAAGCACAAGCTTTGCAAAAAGCAAAAGCGTTAAAACAAATTTTACCTCCATTTGATAATAATCCATTTGACGATGCAATAACTTTAAAAACCAGTGATGGTGAATTTAAAATATTACCTGGCAAACAAAACAATAAAATAATCAGTGTTGTTATCAGCGGATACACAATGCAAGGCTTTAGTGGTAAAATTGAGGCAATGGTCGGATTTGATAAAAATCAAAATATTACCAATATTATAATTACTAAACACGCTGAAACACCAGGGCTAGGTACTAAAGTATGCAATCGCAAAGAACAAAAAACTCTAAATTCATTATTTTCAAATAAAAAAATAACAGGAATTGTTCCAAATAAATTTTTAGATCAATTTAACGGGCGTAACCTAGTAACCTTAACTAATAAAGACAAAATTAAATTTGATGCAATTTCTGGCGCAACTGTTAGCTCTAAAGCTGTAGTAGATGCCGTTTCGCGTATAGCCACAGAATATTTAAAATATATCAATAAAATTGGAGATGTAAAATGAGTCTGACTTCTGATTTTACAAAAGGAATTTGGAAAGAAAATCCTGTTTTAGTTCTACTATTGGGTATGTGCCCAACTTTGGGCGTAACAAGTAATGCCGTAAATGGATTAGGCATGGGAGTTGCAACATTATTTGTGTTGATTGGTAGTAATATTGTTATTTCTATTTTAAAAAATGTGATACCTAAAAAAATTCGCATTCCGTGTTATATCGTTGTAATAGCTACATTTGTTACAATAGTAAAAAACCTAATGGACGCCTATGCCCCAGCGGCCATCAATGAAGCTCTTGGTTTATTTATACCATTAATAGTAGTAAATTGTATTGTTCTTGGACGAGCTGAAGCATTTGCCGCCAAAAATTCTATTATTCGTTCAATTGCCGATGCTTTAGGTATGGGAATAGGTTTTACATTAACTTTAGTAGCTCTAGGTGCATCAAGAGAATTTTTATGTAATGGCAGTTTATTTGATATTCATATTATTACTGCATGGAATACTCCCTTTCTATTAATGATATTTGCTCCAGGAGCATTTATTATTTTAGGAATATTTTTAGCAATTATGAATAAATTAGAACGTCACTCTGCTATAAAAAATGGCCGAATTTATACAGCACCGGAGCATTTAAGTTGTTCTGCTTGTCGCATTTGTGATATGAATAATATAGAATAGCTATCTTCAAATATTTATAAAGGAAATTAAAATGCCAATCAATTATTCCGCCCAATGGGATTTGCTTAATCAACATAAAACTGAAATTGACAAAACAGATATTGCCAGTCTTTTTAAACAAGACGCAAACAGAGCTGATACATTTAGTATGAATGTGTTGGATTTGTTTATGGATTATTCTAAACACAGAATAACATCTAAAACTATGGATTTATTATTTGATTTAGCTAAAAACTCTAATTTAGAAAAAGCCATCGCAGATATGTTTAATGGCGAAAAAATCAATAAAACAGAAAATAGAGCCGTTTTACATACTGCCCTACGCAACCGTAGCAATAGACCTGTTATGGTTGATGGCAAAGATGTTATGCCCGATGTAAATAAAGTATTAAAACAAATGCATGAGTTTTCTGATAAAGTTAGATCTGGACAATGGACAGGTTTTACTGGAAAACCAATAAAAAACGTTATAAATATAGGTATTGGCGGATCTGACTTAGGCCCTGTTATGGTTTATGAAGCTCTAAAACCATATAGTGATAGAAATTTAAATCTAAAATTTGTTTCTAATGTTGACGCAACCCATATTGCCGAAGCCCTAATTGGTTTAAATGCAGAAGAAACACTGTTTATTGTTGCTTCAAAAACATTTACTACGCAAGAAACAATGACTAATGCCAACTCGGCTCGCGAATGGCTTTTAAAAGATTTAAAAGATGAAAAAGCAGTTGCAAAACATTTTGTTGCTCTCTCGACTAATGCAAAAAAAGTAACTGAATTTGGCATCGATACTAATAATATGTTTGGTTTTTGGGACTGGGTTGGTGGACGTTACAGTTTATGCTCTGCCATTGGTTTGCCAATTATGCTCGCTATCGGCAATGACAATTATATCAAAATGTTAGATGGTTTTCATGCCATGGATGAACATTTTAGAACGGCACAATTAAAAGATAATATGCCTGTTATTTTGGCATTATTAGGAATCTGGTATAATAACTTCTTTCACGCCGAAACATCAGCTATTTTGCCTTACGACCAATATCTAAGTAGATTTGCTGCCTATTTTCAGCAAGGTGATATGGAATCAAACGGTAAAAGTGTAGATTGTGATGGCAATGATATAGCTTACCAAACTGGACCTATTATTTGGGGAGAACCAGGCACAAATGGTCAACACGCTTTTTACCAATTAATACATCAAGGTACTAAATTAATTCCATGTGATTTTATTGGTTTTGCACAAAGCCATAACCCAATCGGTGACCATCATCAAAAATTAATGGCTAACTTTTTTGCCCAAACTGAAGCATTAGCTTTTGGTAAAAGTGAAAAGCAAGTACGTTCTGAAGGTGTTGCCGAAGAAATCATCCCTTTTAAAGTATTTAAAGGCAATAAACCTACCACTACAATTATGGCACAGAAATTAACCCCTGAAGTGCTTGGCCAACTAATTGCCTTATATGAACACAAAATATATGTACAAGGCGTTATATGGAATATTTATTCTTTTGACCAATGGGGTGTGGAACTTGGCAAAGTTTTGGCGGGTCAAATATTGCCAGAATTAGACAAATTAAATAACAACGAGTTATCACACGATGCGTCTACAAATAATTTAATTAATTACTTTAAAAAACACTCTATTTAAATTGCAATATAGCCACTCAATTATTTGAGTGGCTATATTGATTAAGCTACGTCAGTTATCTCCAACAATGCAACTGCCATTTCTTCTTCATCAATATAAGCGTGCAACAATCTAGCTTGACCAACTATTTGAGCAGCTAATTCTATGGCTTCAGTTTCGTTTAATGCCTCAGGTATACTAATTGCTTTATTTTTTAACCATTGGTGAGCATCCCAAAATCCAGCATCTTCACTTAAAATAGGTACATTATTTAAACAAACATCTGCAATTTGTAGGCAAACATCCTCTGCTTCTCTAGTTAAATAAATTATTGCTTTTTCAGAATTAAAGTTTTTAACAGAACCTTCAAATAATAAGTTTAACAAATCTAATAAATTTGTTTCACAAAATACTTTAAGCTTTGATGCGTCAACTTGTTTATGCAACCTAAAATTACGTACATTATCTGCAAATATCTCTTCAATCTGAGCAGTAATAGTAGCTGTAGACAAGTTAAAACTTAAATAAGCAAAGCCATGATGCGTCAATAAGCAATCTGCAGCTAAATGTTCAATAGCACTCATATCTATCAGCTTGACTATCGGCTGTAAATCTTCTTGATATTTAACTAAATAATCCTGTACATCTTTAATATCCAAAATAGCGTATACTTCTCTGGCATCTTCTACAATTTTATCGGCAAGTCGCATAATATCAAAATAAGCAGTATTAATTGATATTTTATAATTATTAATATTAGTATCTTCTCTATTTAACCATTGATCTGCCGACCAAAATCCTGCTAAAAAGCTTAACTGTGGTACATAGTGTTTACATATTCTAACTAGTGAGCGTCCTAAATCTGAGATTTCTTCACCCTTAGATATTAAATCTTCAAAATCAAAGTATATATCTCGATTAATCCAGTCATAAATACCAGAAGCATCTATACGATGGCTTAATTCATAACGTATTTTACCATTAAATGGTTCTCCACCCTTAAAAGTATCTTTGCTAACTCCTACTTCTATTTGACCTGTGGTTAAGTCTAACTCAATAAACGGTAATCCGTCTTTGGCTAGTAAAAAATCTGGGCTAAGCCCACGTAAGTTTTCAAATTGTAATTTCATTCCCCTATTCTATCAAAGCAGCAAATAAATACCATTAAATCAATGCTTGGAGCAATTAAAAAAAACATTATAATTAAGTTTTATAATTTTAATCGACAAGGATTACCTTGAAAATACTACATAGTTCTGACTGGCACTTAGGTCAGCGTTTTTTTGATGAAACTCGTTTAGAAGAACAAAAATCATTTTTAGATTACTTGTTAAATTTAATCAAAACAGAAAACATACAAGCACTTATTATTGCCGGTGATATTTTTGATACCGCTAATCCAAGCCGAGACGCTGAAAAATTATATTATGATTTTTTATTGCAGTGCAGTAAATTTAATAGTTTTCAAATTATCATCATTGCAGGCAACCATGATTCTGCCTCTCACTTAGAAGCTCCAAAAAGGTTATTAGAATCTTTAAATATTTACGTAATAGGAGCTTTACCAGATGATATTGATGAATTATTAATCCCACTTGGAACAGACAAAAGCAACCCTAAAGCATGGTTAGCCGCTGTCCCATTTTTACGTGATAGAGATGTTAGGCAAGCAGTAATCGGAGAACAATTTGATGATATGCAAAGCAAAACTACACAGGGCATAATTAATTGTTATAAAAATATTAGCGATGAAATACAAAATAATATTAAATCCGATACTGATATACCCATTATAGCCACAGGACATTTATCACTATTAGGTTCTACTATAAGTGAAAGTGAACGCTCTATTCATATTGGTAATCTAGGTAGCATATCGGACAAGCGTCTAAGTGATTGTTGTTTTGATTATTTAGCCTTGGGTCATTTACATAGCCCTCAATCTGTTGGTAAAAGCAATAAAATATTTTATTCTGGATCGCCAATCCCACTTAGCTTTAGTGAAATAAAACCAAAAGAAATACAGTTAATTACTATCAAAAAAAATAAATTACATCATCGTGCAATACAATTACCAACATTCAGACGCTTAATAAAATTACGTGGTAATTATGCAGAGATCAATGCCAAGCTAATATCCTTAGGTGTTACTAAAACAGAATTAATCCCTTGGGTTGAAATATCTATAACTCAAACAGATATAACTGCAACAGAACAAAATCAATTGCGTGATATAGCTCAAAAAAACAACGCCCTTATTTTAAAAATTGGTTTAGATATAAAACAACAAAAAGCCATACCGCAAATTGAAAATAATATCAATTTACAAGAACTTAGCCCTCAGCAAGTATTTCAACACAAATTAAGCTCGATAGAAACAGAACTTAACACTGAGGAATTATTAAATTGTTTTAATAAAATTTTAGAAGATATACAAAATGAAAATTCGTAGTTTACATTTTGCCAATTTAAATTCATTACAAGGCAATAATGAGATTTTCTTTGCTAAAGGCGCATTGGCAGAAGCTGGAATATTTGCTATTACAGGCCCAACAGGCGCAGGTAAATCTACCATATTAGATGCAATAACATTAGCTTTATTTGGCAAAGCTGCACGCTACGGCAAAGATGTAAATCCAGAAAATATGATGAGTCGTGGCACTGCCAATTGTTTTGCAGAAGTATGTTTTGAAACGCATAAAGGTGTTTATCGAGCCCGTTGGGATAGACGGCGTAGCCACAACAAACCAACTGGTAAAATGCAATCCGCAAAAAGACAAATTACCAGTGTTGACGGATCTATCCTAGCCGAAAAAAATCAAGAAGTTGACAAATTAATTGTCGAAATAAGTGGTATGAATTATGAACAATTTTTGCGATCTATTTTATTAGCTCAAGGACACTTTAAAGAATTTTTAGATGCAAAGCCAAATCAACGCGGTGAGTTATTAGAACGTATTACTGGTACAGAAATATATTCTAAAATAGGTGAACAAGCATATATTGTTGCTAAAGAAAAAAACAATCAAATAAAAACTGCTACCGATAGCCTAAAAAACATAGAAATAATTGATGAAGAAACATTAACTATTTATACAAAAGAGCAAGATACAATCAATAAGAGTATACTCATAGAAGAAAAACAATTAACTAAGCTAGAACAAAAAATATTACTATACAATCAAAAACGTGATTTTGAAATTAACTTATATACTATTAATTCTAGCTTACAAAAATCTAAAAAAGAGCTTAATGCGTTTAATCAACATTTAGATTTTTTAGAGCAATACAACAATGCCCAACCATTTCTAATTAAATTAGAATCATTAAATAAAGCAAAAACTCAAAAGGAAAATTTAATAATAAAGCATAAAGCATTAAATCAAAACTTATCAACCGCTTATAATAACCTGATAGAGTCTTTACAAATTGCTATTAGTGCTATCGATTTAAATATTGTCAAATTTAACAATCAAAAACAAAATTTAGAATTACAATTATTAGATATAAACAAACAAGAATCTCAACTTAAAATAGCTTTGGATATTAAAACATCATTTGATAACAATATTTTAACTAATTTAAAAAATAAACTTCATGATGATAGAATGTTATTGTTAAAAGAGCATAATACTGTCAAATACGCGTTAGATATAAAAGAAAATATTGTCAAAACAAAAGAAAATATTCAACAAAACTCAATCAAACTACAACAATTAAATTTAGATTTACAACAAAGACAATTGGCACATAAACAATTTGAAAAAGAATTAAATAAAGAATTAGAGATTTTAAAAGATAAAGAAACTATCGAGCAACAACGCCAACAAATAGCCAGTTTAAACCAAAGACGACAATACTTACAAAAAGGCATTGCCTGTCCTTTGTGCGGATCTACTGAACACCCATTTACACAACAAAAACCACAAGTGAAAATTGATGATAAATTAAAGCTACAAAAACAAATAGTGCTAAACAAGCAAAACCAAATTGCTAAAATTTTATCAGATATTTCTGCACTACAAAGCTCCATTACAGCCTGCATAAATCAAAAAGAATATTTATCAACAGAAATTAAACAATATACACAATCATTTAATCAAAAGGCTTCTAATTTTAGCATAGATACCCCTATAGAAAAAATTAATCTATTATTAAACGATATACTAAAAGAAGGCAATAATATTAAAGACCGTATTTGTAAAATTGATTTATTAACTAATTTATACAATCAAGCACAAAAGATAACCTTACAGAGACAACAACTCGATCAACAAATAAACCAAGAAAGCAATGAACGACTTAATTATATTAAATATTTAAATGAATTTAATGTTAAATTTCAAAAACAAGATATTAAATATTTGCAAAATAACAATTATTATCGAAACACTTACAATACCAACTCTACTAAATACGCCCAATTACTAATACAAAACAAAGATTGTCAAACTGAGCTAGATAATATTGCAAATGTTATAACACAAGAATCAAACATATTATTTAATGATTGTCAAAAAATAAAACTTAGTTCAATTACAGAACTAGCAACCTTGCTACAGCAAAAAGATAAAGCTCAAAATTTAAAACAACAAGAAATACGTATAAAAGAAAATTTAATAAGTTTAGAAGCTAGAAAAAAAGATGCTGAAATAGCTCTTGATAAAATATTATTACAATGCCCACCTAGCGAGCAAGAATTAAGCGATTTTACAAAGCAAATAGATATTATCAAAACTAATATAAATCAAAAACGTGAAAGATTTGGTGAGCTAAACAACATTATTTTAATGGCAAAATCTGCACAAAAAAAATATAAAGATAAAATACAAAATATTATTGATTTAGAAAACAATGCTAAACCTTGGTTTATTTTAAATGATATAATAGGCAGTGCCGATGGAGCAAAATTTTCTACTTTTGCACAGGGCTTAACTCTGGAACAATTAGTTATATTTGCCAATCAACATCTACAAAATATCGAAAAACGCTATAGTATTGTCAGAGTAAAAAACAGTGATTTAGATTTAGAAATAATAGACCATTTTCAAGCAGACATTCACCGCCCTACAAAGAGTTTGTCTGGAGGTGAATCGTTTCTGGTAAGTTTAGCATTGGCATTGGGGCTTTCAGATTTATCTGGTAATAAAACAAAAATAGAGACATTATTTATAGACGAAGGCTTTGGCACATTAGATAGCGACACATTAGATATTGCCCTATCTGCCTTAGAAGCTTTACGGCTTAACAACTGTACTATCGGTGTTATAAGTCATATAGAATCATTAAAAACACGCCTTTCAACACAAATTCAAGTTAAAAAAAGTAGTGATGGTAATGCTACTTTGCAAATAGTTGAATTTACATAATTATGCTATAATTTAATAATGACAACACCTTTAGAAATATTAAAAACAATATATGGATATGATGCCTTTCGTCATAATCAAGATGCTGTTATTGAAACGCTTTGTCTTGGCAAAGATGCTCTTTGCCTTATGCCAACTGGTGGAGGTAAATCATTATGCTATCAAATACCTGCATTAGTCCGCAAAGGTACTGGCATTGTTGTGTCGCCATTAATTGCATTAATGCAAGATCAAGTTAATGCTCTAAAACTACTTGGAATTAAAGCTGATTTTATCAACTCAAGCCAAAATATAACGACACAAAACCAAGTTAAGCAAAGATTGCAAAATGGTCAATTAGATATTTTATATGTTGCGCCAGAACGACTATTAATGCCACAGACACTTGATTTACTAGCAACCTGCGAAATATCACTTTTTGCTATTGATGAGGCTCATTGCGTAAGTCAATGGGGACATGATTTTAGACCAGAATATCAAAAACTCTTTATTTTACATCAAAGATTTCCAACTATACCAAGAATAGCTTTAACTGCTACTGCCGATAAACGAACAAGAGCAGAAATTATAGAACAATTAGACTTAGCTAATGCAAAACAATTTATTAATAGTTTTGATAGACCTAATATCAAATATACTATTACCGATGGCGATAATGCCAAAGTTAGATTGCTAGATTTTATAAACACTTACCATCCAAATGAAGCTGGCATTATATATTGTTTGTCTCGCAAAAAAACAGAAGCCATCGCTGATTGGTTAAATACAAAAGGCAGGCGTGCCCTTCCCTACCATGCAGGATTGCCTGTGGAAGAACGAAATAATAACCAAGAAACATTTTTACGAGATAGCTCTACAATTATAGTGGCAACTATTGCTTTTGGTATGGGTATCGACAAACCAGATGTACGTTTTGTAGCTCACTTAACGTTACCTAAAAGTATCGAAGCCTATTATCAAGAAACAGGACGCGCTGGGCGTGATGGATTGCCATCAAATGCATGGATGGCATATAGCTTGCAAGATGTCATTATGTTACGTCAAATGATTGAAGAAAGCTCTGGAAACGAACTATACAAACGTATTACTAAACAAAAATTAGAAGCTATGTTAAGTTTATGTGATTGCTATACATGTCGCAGACAAATTATCCTAAATTATTTTGACGAATATGTACCTGACAAATGCAATAATTGTGATGTATGTATTGAACCACCTCAAATGCAAGATGCCACTATAGCATCACAAAAAATATTAAGCTGTGCCTATAGAACAGGTCAAAGATTTGGTTCTAGTTATTTGATTGATGTTTTACTGGGCAAAGAAACAGATAGAATTTTAAATAATAACCATCATAATATTTCTACATTTAATATTGGCTTAGAGCACAGCTCTATAGAATGGAAACATATTGTTCGACAATTAATTGTATCAGGCTATCTAAAAACTGATAATGAAGGCTATGGAGGACTACAATTAACTAAACAATCAAAAAGCATTTTAATAGGCAAACAAAAAGTGTTGATTAGACAATTTAAAAAAAATAAATTAAAATCTAAACAACACAACAAACATTCATACACTAATAACAATGAAAAAAAATCTAATTTATTTGAACATTTGCGCAAAATAAGATTTACTATGGCAAAAAAAGAAAATGTCCCTGCTTACAGAATTTTTCCTGATAAAACTTTAGAAGCAATGTCCCATTTTAAACCTGACAGTTTAACAAAAATGTCTAAAATATCAGGAGTAGGTGACAAAAAACTACATAGTTATGGTAAAATTTTCATCGATGCTATTCAAACTTTTCAAATAAAAAAAGAAACTAAAAGCACCTCAACCTCAACCCCTGATTTTTTAGGCTAATATGATTTTTAATTTAGTATATTTAATTTTTTTACTCATAAGCGCACCATACTTTATAATATCTATAATACGGCGTGATAAACATAGGATTGGCTTATTACAAAAATTTAGTTTTGTATTGCCAACAGTAAAAACTGAAAATAATATTTGGATACATGCAGTATCAGTTGGAGAGGTATTATTATGTCGTCCATTAGTAGCAAAATTAAAAAAAACAAATCCTGATTTCAATATAGTAATTTCAGTAACAACAGCTACTGGATACCGTATGGCGCAAAAACATTTTACAGAACATAATTTAATTTTTTACCCATTTGATTTTACATGGTCTGTAAAACGTATCTTAAAAAAAATAAATCCAAAAATAATTTTATTGGCAGAATTAGAACTATGGCCAAACTTTATAATGACTGCTAAAAAAATGAATATTCCCGTTGCCATTATCAATGGACGTTTAACTCATAGATCTTGCCTAGGCTTTAAACGAGCAATTAAAATTTTAAAACCAATGTTTGACGGCGTTGATTATTTTTGGATGCAAACCAATTTATACGCAGATAGGTTAAGGCTTTTAGGCATAGATGATGCAAAAATAAAAAAACTTGGGTCTATGAAATATGACAATTTAGATTACACCCCTAAAAATGATAAAATTAAAAACATAACCTCTGCTCTAAATAATTATCCAAAACGTATTATTTTAGTTGCTGGATCAACACATAGCCCAGAAGAGACATACTTATTAAACGCCTTAAAACCTTTAATTAAACAAAAAAAACTAACTCTAATTATAGCCCCTAGACATCCAGAACGTTATAACGAAGTTGAAAGCATGATTATAAATCAAAAAATCAATTGCATTCGTAAAACCCAGTTAGATAAAAATCAAAAATATATAGAAAATTCTATTATATTATTAGATACGATAGGAGAATTATCACAAGTATATGGTTTATCTGATTCAGTTTATATTGGCGGAACTTTAATTGACCATGGTGGTCAAAATTTAATGGAACCAGCCGCTTTGGGCAAAGCCATTATATGTGGTCCATCAATATATAATTTTCAAGAAACATACAATTTACTTCAAAGAGCGGGTGCTATCATTAATGTAAAAGATGAACAAGAGTTAATATTAGAATGCCAACAAAATTTATTAAATCGAGACTTGCAATCAATTGGCAAACTTGGTGTAGAGGTTATGCGAGCTCAAGCTGGTTCTACACAAAAACATTGCGATGCTATTTTAAAGATATTACAAAATGCGTAAAACTAATATAAGAGTATTAAGTATTTTTATAATACATTTTTTAACAGGGGTAATTGGATATCATCTAATTGAAGGTTGGGATTTAATCCAATCTTTTTATATGACATCTATTACAATTTCTACAGTAGGTTATCAAGAGGCTTTGCCTTTAAGTCCAGCTGGTAAAATTTTTACATCAATTTATATAATCATTGGAATTGTTATTATGGCTGCCATTATTGCGGTGATTACATCAGTAATTATCGAGGGAGTATTTCATAATAAAATCAGAAGGAGAAAAATGATTAAAGAAATAAAAAAATTACGCAACCATTATATTATTGTCGGTTCTGGGCGTGTGGGCTTAGAAGTAATCAAACAAATGAATGCTGCCAAACAGAAATTTGTGGTCATAGAAAAAGATGATCAAAAAATAGATAATTTAAAAGAACCTCATCATATCAAATTATACGTAATAGGTGATGCGACCGATGAGAAAGTGTTAATAGATGCAGGTATCGAAAATGCCTTGGGTATTATTTTAGCAATTAGCAACGATGCAGAAAACTTATTTAGCATTGTAACAATCAGGGGCATATCCAAAGAAATTAAAATAATATCAAGAGCAACTTCGCAGAGTTCATGCAAAAAATTTATGCATGCAGGAGCAAACTCTGTTATCAATCCTGGCAAATTAACTGGCATCCGACTTTCTAATATGCTTTTAAAACCAAGCGTAGTAAACCTAATGGATGGCATTACAGATATCAACAATGCTAATATGACTATTGAACAAGTTATCATACCTATGCAATCATCCCTTATCAACAAAACTATTATGGACGCGGCTATACCTAAAAAAACAGGATTTTTAATTTTAGCCATTACTAGCGCCAATGGAGCATTTTTATTTAATCCTAAACCAGATTTAATTTTAGAAGCTGGCGATACATTGGTATTAGCTGGTGATCCTGCTAGATTAAGTCGCCTATATGAGCTAATAAGTTGAAAACTATAAATTATAAAAAATTAAATCGTATTGTTATTCGCGTTCCAAACTGGATTGGAGATTGTGTAATGGCCATTGGAGGCTTACGCGCTATACGCAACCTTTGTCCAAATGCCCATATTGCTATTGTCGGCAGACCATGGGTAGCTGGCTTATTTGAACATCTTGACTGCATAGATGAGATTATCGCATTTGATAAAACCACAACCGATAAATTACCATTTGGATTTTTAAAATTTTGCAAAAAACTAAAAGCAAAACAATTTGATGCTGCCTTTTTATTTCAAAATGCCTTTGAAGCTGCACTAATGGTATCTTTGGCAGGCATTAAAATTAAAATAGGCTATAATCGTGACTGTCGTGGTTTTATGTTAAGCCATCCAATATATGTTAATCGTCAAAAATTATTATCCAAACATGAAGTTTTTTATTATACAAATATAATAAAACAAAGTTTTAAGCCAACAACAAGCATCGATAGCAATATAAGATTAATAAATACGGATAAACAAAATATTATTGAGCAAACATTTAAAAAATTTAATATACCACAACACAAAAACATTATAGGCATATCCCCTGGCGCTGCATTTGGACCTGCTAAACGCTGGCCAACTAATAATTTTTCTGAACTAGCCAAGCGTTTGCAAACCGAGTTAAATGCCACAGTAATTATTACTGGCGCAAAGGCTGATCAAAAGCCTACAGAAAATATGCCTGGTATAAATTTATGTGCTAAAACAAGTTTAAGCGAAGCCATATATTTAACTGCGGGATGTGATATTTTTATCTCAAATGATTCAGGGCCAATGCATATTGCTGCCGCTTTAAAAATACCGCAAATTGCCATATTTGGCTCTACAGATTATATACGCACAGGACCGTTTTCTGACAAAGCCATTATATTAAGAGATGAAGAATTAGATTGTATTCCTTGTCGCAAAAGAACTTGCAAACTTGGAACCTATGAATGTCTTAGCAAAATAACTGTACAAAATGTATTTAATAATTGTGTAAAATTATTAAATAACAAATAAATTTAATATAAAACTATCCATTATAATAAATCGTATTTTTTCATTTTTTTCCAAATAGTCATACGACTTAAACCAAGGGCTTCTGCAGCTTTAGTGCGGTTCCACCTTGTTTTTTCTAAGGTGTCTATTAAAATTTTTTTATCTGTCTCTGGATTTTTTAACTGTTGTGCAACTTGCCATAAAGATTGCACATCACTTTTTGATACATCTACAGCAACATCACATAATGAGCCTTCATAAGTATCATCAAATGTATTGCTAAATCTTTCGTTAATATCACTCATACCCATTCTTAATTCATGCGGTAAATGCTCTTCTTCTATAGTAGTACCATTGCATATAACAAAAGCATATTCAATAGCATTTTCTAATTCTCTAATATTTCCCGGCCAAGAATGCTGCGTTAAAATTGCCATTGCTTCCGTTGAAATAGAAGTAATATCCTTTTGCATTTTTCGTGAAAATTCCACCAAAAAATGATGCACCAACAACGGTATATCATCTCGCCTAGCTGATAATGAAGGTAATTTAATAGGGAAAACTCTTAACCTATAATATAAATCTTCACGAAATTTTTTATGAATTACTGCAGTAGTTAAATTTACATTTGTAGCGCTCACAATACGCACATCAGCATGTCTAGTAATTGACTCACCAACCCTTTCAAAAGTTTTTTCTTGCAAAAATCTTAGTAACTTAACTTGTATAGGCGGTGCTAAATCACCTATTTCATCCAAAAATACAGTTCCGCCCTCGGCAGCTTCAAAACGACCAACCTTATCTTGATATGCTCCCGTAAAAGAGCCTTTAACATGACCAAATAATTCACTCTCTAAAAGTGCCTCTGGTATAGCAGAACAATTAATTTTAATAAATGGTTTGTCTTTTCTTTTAGAAAAATGATGTATAGCATCCGCGACTAATTCTTTTCCTGTGCCACTTTGACCCAAAACTAACACGGCAGCATCTGTAGTGGCTGCTTGACGTATTTGCTCATAAACTTGCTCCATCAAAGGATGTTTACCTATCATCTTATGAACTTTACGTTGGTCGCCAACCCGCTCAATTTGCTTTTCCAAACCTCTTTGTTTGCGCTGGGCTTGCCTTAATGAACTAATATCTTCTAATATTTCACCTAAAAAAAAGGCTCTTGTATTGTGATCAACCAATGATAATTGTCTAGCAATAATCGGCACTAAACGCCCATCTAAACTACGTATTACCTTTTCCTCTGGTAGCGGTATCACATCTTGCCCCATAGGACCTGCAATACCATCTTTAAAATCATTTAAAATATATTTAGTATGTAATTTATCATTTAGTTCTTCACATGATTTATTAAGAATACTGCTTGCCTTAACACCTGTGATTATTTCACAAGCACGATTCCAATAACATATATAACCATCAGAATTAAGTAAATAAATACCTTCATATACCTTATCTAATGTCTGCAACAAAATAGAATGTGTTAAATTTTGCATTAACATATTGTAAAATTTATTTACATTTATTGCTATAAAAATATAACAATAAATGTAAATCTATGCTTAAGCTAACTTATCTAATGCTAAATGGTAATCAGGATCTTCTAAAACGTTAACTTCAACCAAATCACCCATCTGTTTTAATAAGGCGCTACACTCTACTGATAAATGCCTTAAATGTATATTTTTACCAACACTTCGATATCTCTCTGCCAAAGCATGTATTGCTTCCACAGCAGAATGATCACAAACACGTGAATTTAAAAAGTCAATAATCACATTATCTGGATCATTGATAGGATCAAAAGCTTCTCTAAAACTAGTTGTTGAAGCAAAAAATAAAGCACCATTTACATCATATCTGCGATGTCGTTTATCCTCTTCCACTACTGTTATAACTATTTCCTTGGCATGTTGCCATGCAAACAATAATGCAGTTGCAATAATTCCAACACCAACAGCGATAGCCAAATCTGTAAAAACGGTAACCACAGTCACTAAGACCATAACAAAAACATCTGATTTTGGTGCTTTTCTAATAATTTGAAATGTAGCCCATTCAAACGTACCTATAACAACCATAAACATTACACCAACCAATGCTGCTAATGGTATTTTTTCAATAAGTGGGGCTGCCACCAAAATAATAGCAATAAGTGCGACTGCTGCAGTAATACCAGAAAGTCGCCCACGGCCACCTGCACGCACGTTAATCATTGATTGACCTATCATAGCACAACCTCCCATAGCCCCAAAAAAACCGCAGGTAATATTAGCTGCACCTTGAGCCATACATTCTTTATTACTGCGACCCCTTGTACCAGTCAATTCATCTACTAATGTTAAAGTCATCAATGATTCTATCAAACCAATGCAAGCCAAAATAACTGAATAAGGTAATATTATTTTAAAATTATCCCACGTGAGAGCCACATTTGGAATATGAAAAGATGGCAAACTACCTTTTAAAGTTATGGCAGAATCTGGAACGCTTGTAGAAGTCATATCACGCAGTTGATTCCAAACCGTTCGCACATCTTCTCCAAATGGTAAAAATTGCGATAATAATGTAATGCCCACAATAGCTGCTAAAGACGCTGGCACAGCCTTGGTTAATTTTGGTAAAAATTGAATTATACACATAGTAAACAAAACCATAATTAACATAACTATTAAATTTGAGCCACTTAGCCACTCCATAGCCCCAGTTGCCATATTTAAAGTTTTAAATTGCCCCAATTGTGCCATAAATATAATAATTGCCAAGCCATTCACAAAGCCAAGCATAACTGGATGCGGGATTAATCTAACAAACTTACCAATACGCAATAAGCCCAAAGTTATTTGAATAATACCCATCAGCACCACAGTGGCAAATAGATACTCTATACCATGAGTTGCAACCAAGCTTGTCATTACCACTGCCAATGCACCAGTTGCACCAGAAATCATACCAGGACGTCCACCAAAAATCGAAGTTATCAAGCCAACAATAGCAGCAGCATATAATCCAACTAAAGGCGTTACTCCTGCTACAAATGAAAATGCCACTGCTTCTGGCACAAGAGCCAACGCAACAGTTAAGCCCGATAAAATATCATCCTTAATATTACCACGCTTTTTTTTAGATAGAAAAAACATATATATCCTTTAAAATTTTAAAATCTGCAAAGAATATAGATAGTTTGTATATAGTCAATATTAACCCTGCTAATTGCAGTATATTAATAAATCCCAATCTACAATCTGTATTTACTTGCCACCAGACCAAAAGGCCTTAACTTTTGGATCACTTGAACTATAACCATCAACCATTACTTCATCGTATGTATGCAAAGCAACATGTCCATCTACAAATACCAAATTGCTACCATTTTTATGTCGTAACGATATATTATTAGTACCACGTGGTATTGGAAATCTAACCAAAAAATAACTTTGTAAAGTATTTTGCTTAGCGCTATCCGCCCACATTAAAAGTTGTGCAGGATTTTGTACTGAACTGCTCCTTGTGGGACCACCTCCTGATGCAGTACATAAATAATCATAATTATATCCATATGATATTTGCACTTTGGCTACAGGAACCCCACCTTCATAAACTCTTCTAGTTTCGGTATCTTCCTTTTTTTGCGAAGAACAATAAAAAACATTATAGATAGGCGGATTATATGATTTTTCAATACCGACATATTCTAATTCATTTTTTGTCCAATACATATCTTCAATAAGATAACCTCTATAATCTAATGAATAATTAATATTAGCTAAACCAAGTTGTTTTAAATTATTAGAGCAAGATACTTGTTTGGCTTTGGATTTGGCCTCGGACAATGCCGGCAAAAGCATTGATGCTAGAATAGATATAATAGCTATCACTACTAATAATTCTATCAAGGTGAAGTATTTATTTATATTTTTAAATTTGTTTATTTTTAATGTTAAAGTATTTAAACATTTCATATACAATCCTTTATTTAAAAATACACCTTATTGCTACAAGCAATACCCATTTGAATATAGTTAAATTTCAAACTATCTACTTCGTATAATTTAACCTCAACATTTGTTTAATAAATATCATTTTCAACTATTTGTTTATCGTTTTTAATGAAATTGTGTTAAATAAAAAAGAAAATACAAAAAATAGACTCTACAACACTCTATATTTTATAAATTATGGCAATGTAAATTAAAGCTCTACTAGCCTGTGCCAACTAATATGATTTTATTTGTGTTAAAAATCGAATATTAAAAATGACTTAAGTCTATATCAAAAGATGGCAATTGGGTTTCATCTACGCGATATATATTTGCCTCACCATGACGTCTTGCCCAATAACCTTGTGATTTTGCTTTCCAAAAATCAACCTGTAGAGATGCCTCTTTAGTCTTTAATACAATAGTATTATAGTGTTTGGGAATATTTAAATTTTTTGGATATAAATAACTTTTTATTTGTAAATTTAACACCTTATTAATAAATAAAACCGCATTTTTAAATGACACTTTTTTATTATTAATAAAAATATTCTTATTTTGTTTTACTAAATTAATATTTTTATTTTGCCAATTAATTTTTAAACTCACAAAATTTGTTGCAGGCAAAACAAAAATATAAGGCGATCTAAACTCGTTTGCCAATGCTCCTACGTCATTAATCAATAACAAATCTAGCTCTACCACTGTTTTACTGCCAGGTATCATGGCGTATAATTTTGCAGACAACTTATCAAAAACAATAAATGCCGTCTCTGTTTGTAAATTTTTACTTTTTAGTGTAACTATATAATCAGCATTTTCAGCAGTAAATAATGTATACAAATCTGCCACACCGCCCTTTATAAACTTAATAGCCCTAGCGCCTGCAATTGCGCTTAATGCAGTACCTAATCTCTTACCGTCAATCCAGTCTTCAACTGGTTTGCGTATTTTCCAAATACCATTTTTTTGATTGATTAAAATATTAGCATGCTTACTTTTTATATTGATTTCGCTAATATCTTGTGCGTCTATAGTAAATATTTGACGACGCTTTAATAAATCAATATCTGTTAATAAGATATCAGCCAAATTACCTTCTACCACATAAACTACGTCATCATTATTTAACGTAATATATGAATTATGATCTAATAAAGTTTCGCCAAATACATTAACTTTGATGGTTTTATTAGTGGTTGAAAGCTCAAAGCTTCCACGTCTACTGCCGATATTGGGTATTTCTTCAGATGGTACAGAGCGCAATGCTTTTAAAGCAAACAATCTACCACCCAACTGACGCATCTGTTTTTGATCCAATAAAATATCAGATTTATCCAAGCTCCAATGCTTATCAAAATATTTAAATATCAAAGCATCTGACTTAACAGGTTTTATGGCCATACCAGTAATAATATTAGGATTTAAAGATATTAACTGTTTAGAAGATTGAATGACTAAACTATCCTTATGATGCTGTAAACCATATATTAAAATATTAACAATAGCGAATACACTTATAATAATAAAACGCCTGATGCTCATTATCTAAATCTCTTTGAACGATGAAAATACCATACTATTAAACCTATAAGTGCAATTAATAATGGCATTATTAACATAACTAAAATAAAAATAACTTTAAGCTGAGAGCGTGATAAATTTAATCTGACGTTTTCTGGCCTTCTTGGTCCTATGCCTGAAACTTCTTCACGACCCGTTAAATAATTAACAGTATTCATTAAGAAATCATAATTACTTGAATGTTCAAATCCAATTGCATTGCGATTACTCGCCAGTACTGAAGAACCTATGATAAAAACCCTTGCTATTGTAGCTTTACCTTTTGCATCTTTAAATAAACGGCTAAACGATACTGCCAAATTACATGGACCTTGGACATCTTTTGCGTCTTTTGAAATACTTGTTAATTTTGACAAATCTTGCTCGCCCCACGAATCCTGCGAACTGCGAACCAATGGAGTCCAATCCATATCTTTTTGAACCTTACCTGCAGTTTTGTCAGTAGGTAAATCTATACTTCTAGCATTAGAAAAAATCAAAGGAGTATTGCCCATACGCTTTACTACAGAATGCAATCCAAATACTTTAGCACTTAATGTTCCCGCACCAAAACCTGCTAAATTTTGAGTAGAATCAATAACTAAATCATTATTAATTGTTACACCCCATTTTTTAAAATAATTTTTCAAATTAATATTAGCACTTTGATATGGACGTATTTCAATGGGAGCATCCATTAACAACAACAAGCGTCCCCCTCTTTTTAAATACATATCAAGTAATTTTATTTCATGTGGTTTAAAAATACTGCGTGGTCTATTAATAATTAACAAATTACAATCTTCTGGAATTTTAGGGGCATTAAGTGTAGCAATTGTTTTTATGCCAATATTGGCACGCAAAATAGCTTGTGCAAATTTAGAACAACCATCCACACCTGTATTGCTTAACGACCTTTCATCATGCCCAATAACCGCATAAGCAAATTTAGGTGTATCTTCTGACACAGACATTATACCAGAGGTTATTACCTCTTCTCCCCTAAAGCCTATTACTTTGGCTGGATTTTTATCTAATGGTGAACGCTTGCTCCATTCGTACAACCCTGTAGATTTAACAAATCTTTGATGTTGGCCACACTCAAATACAATGATATTATTCTCTTTTATTTTAAGTCTATCCAAAATAGCTTTTGTACCTGCTGGATCACGATCTTGATCCATATAAATAACATCAACTGCATCTGAAACATTATATCGTTGCAACAATATTTTAGTATCAGCATATGCAGCATTTAGCCTATCGAGCAAAACATATATTTTAACTTTTAAACCCTTATGCTTAACAGCTTTTAAAACATCTTTAGTCTTGGGTGAAAGGCTAAAATAACTATCGCTTGTAAAATCAAATCGCCAGTTATGATAAGCCGCATTACAATTAATTAAAACCAAACTAAGTAAGGCCAAAACAATAGCTAACCACAACAAAATATTATATCGCTTTGATATCATTGTTTTTATTTCCACCGTTTAGCCTCAGCTCGTTGTAAGGCTGCCCATAAAAACAACATTGCAACACTAGCATAATAGATAAGTGCATTAACGTCCAAAATACCTTGAGAAAAATTTTCTAATTGGCTCCAAATGTTAATATAAATTGCTACTTCACGCATAGTGCCAGAAGCCATTGTATATTCACCCATTCCAGCACCAAATATACCAAATAAAACCATAATAGTAGTAATTGCAGCTATCACCTGATTGCGTGTCCAAACAGAAAAAAACACTCCAATTGCTGTAAACATACACCCTAATGTCAATAAACCTATATATCCTGTCACAATTGGTCCAATATCAATGTGCGTATAATTACTTAAAATAATGGGATATAATAATGTAGGAATCCACAAAATTATATAAATCAAACTAGCCGATATATATTTTGCCAATACTATGGTTTTTTCTGAAATAGACACTGTTGTCAATAGTTCAATGGTACCTGTAGATATTTCTTCACTAAAAGTTCGCATAGTAATAATTGGCACTACAAACATTATGTAGTATAATACAAATTCATTACCGCCTAAAAAAGATTTCATCACAGCACCATGTGGAGCATCTGGTTGCTGTAATGCAGATATAATCACCGAAAATATCAAGCCATTCATCAATAAAAATGCAATACTGATAATGTAAAACATAGGGCTTAAAAAATAACTGCGCAACTCACGCAATATCATTGCATTTAATTGTTGTAAAGCTCTCATTTATGTCCACCTTCTAATGTAGATATTACAATATTCTCTAAGGTTAACTCTTTGCGATGTAATTCTCTAATAATGCCACCATTTTCAGTAATTATCTGAAATATCCGAGTACGAATATCATCTGCCGTTGTATAAATAGCTAAATAAAACCATTCTTGCACTGTATCAACTGTTACGCTTTTAATACCATTAATCTGCTTTAAAGCGTCAATTGTTTGATTGTTAATGTTCTGACATTCCACTACGATAGGTTCAGATAATGCACTATTTTTTAATAAATTTTGTGGAGTTGAAGACACTAATAAACGTCCATCTTTAATAATGACAACCTTTGTACAAATAGCTTCAACCTCTTGTAAGATATGCGTTGATAATAAGACACTTGTTTCGGGCACTAAATTCCTAATTAAATTTCTAAAATCGGTTATTTGTGCAGGGTCTAAACCAGATGTTGGTTCATCTAATATAACTAATTTTGGTCGATGTAAAATAGCATCTGCCAAAGCAACCCTTTGCCTGTAACCTTTAGATAATTGCGAAATTGGCACTTTTGCATGATCGGTAATACCAATAAGTTCAAATAATTCTGTAATGCGTTTATCCCTTTGTTGTTTATTAAAACCACGCAATTTAGCTCTATAATGTAAAAATGTTAAAGGTGTCATTTCAAGATATAAAGGTGATGATTCTGGAAGATAGCCAACTATTTTTTGAACCTGCCGACAATCTTTACATATATCAAAACCACCAATATTTGCCGTGCCTGAACTAGGTTTAATAAAGCCTGTCAACATACGCATTGTTGTGCTTTTACCTGCGCCATTTGGTCCTAAAAAACCTACAATATCTCCTGCTTTAACACTAAATGACAAGTTATCTACAGCATTAAAATTGGCATAAGTTTTGGTTAAACCATCAACTTTTAGTATAAAATCATTATTCATTATTTTATCATAAGCTTTTAAATCAATTGATACAATTTTAATAATTAGCAGTGTGATTAAAAATATGCAATAATAAAATTATGCGCCTTTATATTCATATCCCTTTTTGTATCCAAACTTGTAGTTATTGTGATTTTTGCACAGAAAGCAATGCCTCACAACATAGAATTAATAAATATTTAGATACATTGCTAAAAGAATTAAGTTTTAGATTAAAACCATACAAAAAATTAAAATCGATTTATATCGGCGGTGGTACACCAAGTCGCTTAAATACTATGCAAATTCAACGCATATTAAATGCATTAAATCCGTGGATAAGTCAAGATTTAGAGGAATTTTCATTTGAAATTGACCCCGGCACGTTAAGTCCATCTAAAATTGAAGTTTTATTAAAATATAACGTCAATAGAGTGAGCGTTGGCATACAAAGCTTTGACAACCAAGTATTAAAACAACTAGGACGGATACATTCGGCACAATTAGCCATAAAAACAATTAATATGCTAAGCTCAGTAGGATTTAATATATCGGCTGATTTAATCATAGGTTTACCATCGCATACAAATAGAATTCAAAAAGATATAAAAAGATTATCATCATTGCCCATAAAACACTGCAGTTTATATATTTTAAGCCTAGAACAAGGAACAAAATTATATAATCAAGTAAAAAAACAACAAATTGTATTACCTAACGACACCGAGACAGTCAAAGAATATAATATAGCTTGTAAATTGCTAGAGCAAAATGGTTTTAAACAATATGAAATATCTAACTTTGCTCGCAACAATCATATCAGTTTACACAACACTGCCTACTGGACATATCAAAAATATATTGGAATAGGTACTTCTGCCGCTGGGTTTGATGGCATTAAAAGATATGTAAACTCTGCCAATATAGACACTTATATATCAAACTGGCAAAATGACTGCCAGATAGAAAGCTTATCACCATTGACCCAACAACAAGAAAAAGCAATGGTTGGACTACGCTTAAGATCTGGTATACAACTATATAAGTTTCCTTTAATTCAAGATAAATTAATTTTTATGCTCAATAATAAATTACTTGAGACTTATAAAGATAATTTACGAATACCACAAAAATATTTAAGTAATTCAAATGAAATATTAGAAAATTTATTTTAAATACAATATAAATTAATATCCATATTAGCTGCCACTTGTAACTAATATATCTCATTGTATAATCTTGCTTCTATTATTAGTTAGGTAAATTATGTCAAACAAAATTGAAATATACGATTCAACACTACGCGATGGCTCTCAGGGAGAAGGCATATCCTTTTCTTTAGATGATAAATTATCAACTGCTATCGAGCTAGACAAACTAGGTATTAGCTTTATAGAAGGTGGCTGGCCATTTTCTAATGTTAAAGATGAAAACTTTTTTAAACTTATTCAAAAAGAAAATCTTAAACATGCTCAAATCGCTGCGTTTGGCTCAACTAGACGTGCCAATACAAACGCCAAAGATGATAAAAATTTAAATGCCCTTTTGTATGCAGAATCTCCTGTCATAACAATTTTTGGCAAAAGTTGGGATTTACATGTTACAGATGCTTTAAAAGTGAGCTTTGAAGAAAATCTAGCTATGATAGCCAGTAGCATAGAATACTTAAAACAACATGATAGACATGTCATATATGATGCCGAGCATTTTTTTGATGGATATAAAAGCAATCCAGAATATGCCATTAAAACTATCTTAGCAGCTCAAAATGCAGGTGCTTCTACGCTGGTCTTATGCGATACAAATGGAGGCTCTTTACCATTTGAAATACAAAAAATTGTTAGTGATGTTAAAAAAATAACCACTGTTAATATTGGTATCCACGCCCACAATGACAGTGGTTTAGGCGTAGCCAATAGTTTATCTGCCGTAGAAGGTGGTGCTAAACATATACAAGGCACAATTAACGGCATTGGGGAACGCTGTGGCAATGCAGACATCACAAGCATTATTGCCAATTTAGAATTAAAAATGAACAAACAATGCCTACCAGACACACATATACAAAAACTGACTGAAACAAGCCATTTTGTTTGGGATATAACAAACCAAAACCCAATTGGCAATCAACCATTTGTTGGCATATCAGCATTTGCACATAAAGGTGGCATACATGTAAGCGCCATCGCAAGAAACTCTAAAACATACGAACATATAAAACCAGAAGCGGTCGGCAATACCCAACGCATATTAATATCCGAATTATCTGGCAAATCAAACGTACTTGCTAAGTCAAAAAAACACGATTTATCCAAACACCCTGAAGCACTTAAACAGGTATTAGCTAAAGTAGTTGAGTTAGAAAAAGAAGGTTATAGTTTTGAGTCTGCCGAAGCATCATTTGAATTGCTAATCCGTAAAATAATGGGAGACAAATTAAACTTTTTTAAATGCGAGGGATACCGTTCTATTATAGAAAACAGTCCAAATCATACCTCGGAAATATCTGAAGTAAGCGTAAAAGTAAGAGTTGGAGAAAAACTTGAACATAAAGTAGCTGAAGGACACGGACCTGTTGATGCTATAAAACGTGCTTTAAGACGTTCTTTAGTACCCCATTATCCACAGTTAAACGATATGAAATTAGTTGACTACAAAGTTAGAGTCATTGAAGGTGGCGATGGTACATCTTCTAAAGTACGCGTACTGATAACCAGTAAAGATAAAAAAGACCTTTGGAGTACCATAGGTGTTTCTGAAAATATATTAGAAGCCAGTTTTAAGGCTTTAGTAGATTCTTTTGAATATAAACTTGTTAAAGATAATTAGAGATAATATGCCTACAGAATTAGACACTCGCTACAACCCAGACAATGTTGAAGATCGCATTTATAAAATGTGGGAAGACAAAAATTTATTTGCATCTAAACCAAATCCTGATAAAAAACCATACACCATTGTGATACCTCCGCCAAATGTAACTGGCGCATTGCACATGGGGCATGCTTTAAACAATACTATACAAGATATTTTAATTCGTTGGCGACGTATGCAGGGGCACGAAACCCTATGGATGCCCGGTACTGATCATGCAGGTATAGCTACCCAAAATGTTGTGGAAAGAGCATTAAAAAAAGAAGGCAAAACTCGTCATGATGTTGGCAGAGAAACTTTGGTTAATCGTATTTGGGATTGGAAAGCAGAATATGGCTCTAGAATTATCAATCAATTAAAAAAATTAGGTTCATCTTGTGATTGGCAACGCGAACGCTTTACTATGGATGATGGACTTTCTGCTGCTGTAAAAGAAAATTTTATTAATCTATTTAAAAAAGATTTAATCTATCGTGGTAATTATTTAGTAAATTGGTGTCCACAATGCACTACTGCATTAGCTGATGATGAAGTAGAACATTCAGACGATAAAGGTCATATGTGGCATATGCGATACCCCTTAACAGAAAACCCAAATAAATTTTTGATAGTAGCCACAACACGACCAGAAACAATGTTTGGCGATACCGCAGTTGCTGTAAGTGCCAAAGATGAGCGTTATAAAGATTTAATTGGCAAAACTATCACCTTGCCTTTTGTCAATCGACAAATCCCTATTATTGCCGATGAACATGTAGACTCTGCCTTTGGAACAGGAGCTGTCAAGGTAACTCCAGCTCACGATCCAAATGATTGGCAAATAGGCAAACGCCATAATTTAGCTGAAATTACAGTAATGGATGAACATGGTATAATGAATAATGAAGCTGGCGTTTTTGCTAATCAAGATCGTTTTACCTGCCGTAAAAACATCATAAAACAATTAGATGAATTAGGACTATTAGAAAAGATAGAAGATCATGACCATTCTGTTGGACATTGCTATAGATGTGATACCGTTATAGAATCCAGATTATCTAAACAATGGTTTGTCAAAATGAAACCATTGGCAGAAGCTGCCATTGCCAAAACAAATGCAAAGGAATTAACTTTTCACCCCAACAGATGGGAAAAAGTTTACATGTCTTGGTTAGAAAACGTCAGAGACTGGTGTATCAGTCGACAAATTTGGTGGGGACATCGCATTCCTATTTGGTATTGTGAAGACTGTAACGAAGTTATACCAAGTGCCGACAATTGTGTTGAAATTTGTCCAAAGTGTCAAAGTACAAAACTACACCAAGATCCTGATGTACTAGATACTTGGTTTTCTTCTGCCTTATGGCCTTTTTCTACTTTAGGTTGGCCAGAAAACACAAAAGAACTTGATTACTACTACCCCACTAACACCCTTGTAACAGATCGTGGCATAATTTATTTTTGGGTTGCCAGAATGGTTATGATGGGTTTAGAAAATATTGGGCAAATACCATTTAAAGATGTTTACATCCATGGAACAATACTAGATGAACAAGGTCGTAAAATGTCAAAATCATTAGGCAATGGTATTGATCCATTAGAAATGATAAAAAAATATAGTGCCGACGCCGTTAGGTTTTCCATTATCAGCCTAACTACTGAAGGACAAGATGTAAAATTATCTCCAACTAAATTTGAAATGGGACGAAATTTTACTAATAAACTATGGAATGCATCACGTTTTGTTTTGATTAATTTAGAAGGATTTGAAAAAACAAATATAAACTATGACGATTTAACTTTTGCCGATAAATGGATATTATCTAACTTAAATAAAACAATTGCTAAAGTTAGTGACGATTTAGAAAATTTCCATTTTAATCAAGCGCTAAACACTACTTATGATTTTGTATGGAATCAATTTTGCTCTTGGTATTTAGAAATTACCAAACCAATTATTGCTATTGGTGGCGACGACAAAATAAGATCCCAACAAATATTAGCGCATATTTTGGATTCTATCTTGCGCCTATTACATCCAATTGTACCTTTTATCACTGAAGAACTATGGGAAAAACTTGCAAAAATTGCCCCTGTTAGAGATTTGATATCAACTGATAAACCTAGTCAATACATTATCAACGCCCCATGGCCAATGGCCGACCAAAAGTATATAGATACCAAATTACATTCGACAATGGATACTTTACAAGATATTATCCGTGCTGTAAGAACTATTCGTAACCAAACAGGCGTGGGTGAAAAAATAATTATTAATTCTTTTATTTCTGCCAATAATTTAGAAATAAAAGAATTAGTCGATGAACACAAAAAATTTATCACATATATGGCCAATTGCACAATTGAAGCATTAGACATAAATTTAACTCAGCCACATAATTCTGCCGTAGAAGTAACCGATAGTGCCAAAATATTTGTAGCTTTAGAGGGCTTAATTGACAATGATGCCGAAAGAGAAAAAATCAAAAAAGAAATAGACAAAGTATCAAAAGGTCTAAAAGCTTTAAGCGGTAAATTGAATAATCAAAAATTTATTAGCAATGCCCCAGAAGCTGTAGTTAAGGCAGAACAAGCTCGCCAAGCAGAATTGCAAGAAAAATTAAATAATCTTGAAGATAGCTTCAAAGCTTTAGCATAAAAAAAAAGCCCCATAGGTTTTGCCTATGGGGCTTTCAAAACTATTTATTTCAATAATGATTTAAATTTTTTATAGTGAGTTTCCCAACGACAATCTTGTTTTGGGATATATATTTTATTATCAAAACTATCAGCAATTAACTTACGTCCTGCTGTCAAATCAGCAACTTCTCCACTGGCAATAGCTTGCGTAATAATATTGCCTGCTGCAGTAGCTTCAATAGGCCCAGCAACAACTTGCCTGCCAGTTGCATCGGCTGTCAATTGACATAATAAACTATCCTGAATGCCGCCACCGACCATATAAATAGTATCATATTTTTTATTATGTAAGTCCTCTAAATCTTCTATGGTTGCGCGATATTTTAAAGCTAGGCTTTCTGCTATACAACGCAACATAACACCTTTATCATCGCTAACATCTTGATTGGTATCTTTCCAAAATGTTTTTATAGTAACAGGCATATCCGCAGGTGCTATAAAACTATCATCGTCAGGATTTAATAATACTCCAAAAGCAGGTGCTTGTTTTGCCAATAAAGATAACTCTCCAAAATCATCTGTAGCCCCTTGCTTAACCCAGCGTCTACGACACTCTTGAACTAACCATAAGCCCATTATGTTTTTCATAAAATTAATTTTGCCACCAACGCCACCCTCGTTAGTAAATTGCTGTGCGCAAGCTTCGGATGAGGTTAAAGCGTTATCTAACTCCACCCCCAACAAACTCCAAGTACCACAACTAATAAAGATAAAATCATCTTTATCAGATGGTACAGCAGCTACTGCGCTTTGGGTATCATGCCCAGCAGTTGCCACAACGTTAAAAGCGTGAACGCCCAATTCCTGACAAACCTCAGATCGCAACATACCTATATCAGAACCAGATGGCGAAACTTTCCCAAAAATTTTACGTGGTAAATTTAATTTATCGATAATTTCATTACTCCAGCTACCTGTTTTGGCATCTAATAATTGAGATGTAGAAGCAATTGAATATTCAGTTATTTTTTTACCTGTCAAAAAATAAGCTAATAAGTCTGGAGTAAATAATAAATCTTCTGCTAAATCCAAAATAGCATCACCATTTTGACGCATAGAAGATAATTGTAAAATTGTATTAAAAAACATACTTTGAATACCTGTTATCTCATACAGACGTTCACTACCAATTATATCATCTACTATCTCTTGCATACCATCAGTACGAGGATCGCGATAAGTATACGGCACACCTAAAAGCCTGCCTTCTCTATCTAATAAACCAAAATCAACCCCCCAAGTATCAATGCCCATCGATTTTATATTAGCTCCGAAATGATGACATTTTAAAATACTTTGTTTAATTTCATGCAATAACCTAAAAGTATCCCAATATAGATTTTTACCTATTTGAATGGTTTCATTTTCAAAACGGTGTACTTCTTCAATATTTAATTTACCATCTTGTATATGGCCAAGTATTGCACGTCCAGATGACGCTCCAAAATCAAGTGCGAGGTATGTTCCCATTTATTTTTCCTATTAAATATGTGCAATCGATTGCATAAGCATTTAGCTTAACAAAATAATCCTCACAGGCAACTATTACTTATATTTATTAACATGCAATTTTAGCAAAATATATCTTCATTAGTTAAAGCTATTTAGATAAAATAAATGGTCAAAATTAACATTTTAGTTTTAATATTTAAAGGTAAGCAAATGAAAAAGACTTTATTATTGGTTAGTGTTTTATGCAGTTTAACCACAATAGCTAAAGCAACACCTACATTTAACTTTACAGCAATACCAGATCAAAATTCCGCTGGATTAGAAAAACGTTTTGGTGGCATAGCTAAATATCTAAGTCAACAATTAAACGTTAAAGTTAAATATATACCTGTAAAATCGTATACTGCCTCTATTACAGCCTTTAAAAGCAATGTTGTACAATTAGCTTGGTTTGGTGGTTTATCCGGCGTTAAAGCTCGCTTGGCTGTCGCAGGTTCAAAAGCGATAGCTCAAGGAGCAGAAGATCGCAAATTTAAAACATATATAATTGCCCACGTTTCAACAGGACTTGCAAAAAGCGAAACCTTTCCTAAGGGTATCCAAGATAAAACTTTTACCTTTGGTTCTAAAGGTTCAACTTCTGGAAGATTAATGCCTGAATATTATATCCGCAAAGCATTTAACGATAGCCCAAATCATATTTTTAAGCGTGTTGGATTTAGTGGAGATCACTCTAAAACTATTTCATTAGTAGAATCTGGCACATATTTAGTAGGTGCTGTAAATTATGCTGTTTGGGATAGGTCTATCTCTGAACATAAAATTGACACATCTAAGGTACAAATTATTTGGACAACACCCGAATACCCTGATTACAATTGGACAATTCGCGGCGATGTTGACAAAACGTGGGGTAAAGGTTTTACTCAAAAGTTAACCCAAGCTTTACTGAACTTAAAAGATAAAAAATTGTTAGCTAGCTTTCCTAGATCTGCTTTTATACCCGCCAAAAATGCTGACTACAAACCTATCCTAGATACTGCAAAGGCGCTTGGCATTGTTAGATAATGCTCTCCATTAAAAATATAAATGTTAAATATGGCGATTTTATCGCACTGAAAAATATTTCACTAGAGCTAAAGCTTAAAGAGCACGTTGCAATTATCGGCCCCAGCGGAGCTGGAAAAAGCACACTATTACGTGAGATATATAGACGCATACCTACTGGTGCAAATTTAATACAACAACAATTTGCACTAGTTCCACAATTAAAGACTTTTCACAATGTATATATAGCTAGATTAGAAAGATATTCTTTTTTTACAAATCTATGCAATTTAATCAAGCCAAATACACAACGTTACCAAGAAATATTAACCATACTCAAAGACTTAGGTATTGAAAATAAAATATTAACACCAGTATCACAGTTATCTGGTGGCGAACAACAAAGGGTCGCCATTGCCAGAGCGTTATACCATGGAGGCAATATAATTTTAGGTGACGAACCAATTTCAGCAGTCGATCCTCATAATTCCGACATTATTATGTCAACGCTAAGCAATAGTAATAAAACATTTATTTTTTCTGTGCATCAAGTAGAAGTTGCTTTAAAATTTGCAACTAGAATCATTGGTATGAAAGATGGACAAATCTTCTTTGACGATGCACCAGGCAATATAAAACGCTCACAAATTAACAACCTTTACGCACCATGTTAAAAACTTGTTTTGGATTTTTACTAGCTGGATTTATCGCATTATTTTTTGTAGATTTCGAAATCAGCACCATAAATCCAATTATTGAATTATCCAAAATTGCAAATGGTATTTTATGCCCTTCTTTTGCAAGGTTTACTGAGATTTATCCGAGCATTTTTACTACCGTTGCAATAGCAATAGTAAGCATAACTATCAGTATTATAATTGGCTCAATAATTGCGTTTTTTTATAACCAATGGTACGCTAGGGCTGTATGTATAGCCTTGCGATCAGTACATGAAATTTTTTGGGCCTTACTTTTAATCCCTATATTTGGTCTCACTCCTCTTAGTGCTGTACTGGCAATTACAATTCCATTTATTGGGATATTTGCAAAAGTATTTTCAGAAATTGAAAGTGAGTCTAATAAAGCTCCTCGCCAAGCATTATCAAAACAAACATCCAAACTAAGCGGATTTATATATACTATTTTACCAATTATAACTCCTGCGATGTTTAATTATATTCGTTATCGTTTTGAATGTGCATTGCGATCTAGTGCTGTACTAGGCTTTTTAGGTATTCCAACTATTGGATTTTATTTAGAAACAATGTTTAGAGAAGGATACTACCATCAAGCTGCTGGATTATTAATTATCTTTTACATGTTAATTTTTTCTTTACGCTATTGGCTAAAAACTAAAATTCTTATTATTATTACTTTAATTGCGTTTGCATATATTTTTAAATCTGAAAATTTGCATTTTTATACTACTGGTTACCTAACAGAATTAACTCCATGGCCTTTGCGCAGTACACAAAGTTTTCATGATTGGTTTTTAGAAATTTACAAATTAGGCGCCCAAGGATTAATTAACACCATAAGTCTCACTCAAGTATCTATTGTTAGCACAGCTATACTAGCTATTTTATTAATCCCTATGTCTTCAATTAAATTTGTATCAAAATCAACAAAAAATATTTTTCACATTTTATTAATCATATTAAGAACAACACCAGAATTATTTATAGCTTATTTGTTTTTGGTTCTATTAGGCCCTTCAATGTTGCCTGCTGTTATAGCATTAACATTACACAATGCAGCCATTATGGCTTATTTAAGTGTTGGTTTATGTGATAAATTAGATATACCAGAAGGTGTATACAAACGGAAATTAGATAGTTATTTCTTTTGGTTTTTACCGCAATTATTTGGGCAGTTTATTGCATTTTTATTTCTGCGTTGGGAAGTTATGATTAGAGATTCTGCCCTCTTAGGCATTATAGGTATTTATACTATTGGTTTTTATATCGATAGTGCCATCAGTGATCAACACTTAGATGTGGCACTGGCTCTTATAATTTTATCTGGCCTTTTAACTTTAATGGTTGATACAACCAGTCATATAATACGCAAACGCCTGCGATTAGAAGGTATAACCACATGCGTGCAAATTTAATACTAATTTGTTTATTGATTGCTGGATGTTCAACTTTACCAAAAAATGTTGTAAAAACTAAAACTACTGCCATTTATAATACGCAAAATACAAGCCTTGGTTTATATGTAAATAAATTATTAAATAAAAATAATAACTCACAAATGTATTTATTAGATGAAGGCTTAGGTGCTTTTTTTGCTAGAAAATTATTAATTGATAAAGCAATGTCATCGATTGATGTTCAATATTTTATATGGCGAGCTGACTTAGTTGGTAAATTAATGTTTTATGCTCTACTTTGCTCTGCGGATAAAGGTGTTAGAGTTAGAATTTTACTAGATGATATCAGTATAGATAATCAAGTTTTAAAAATAATAACAGCCTTAGATCAACACAAGAATATTAGTGTAAGTGTGTACAACCCCTTTTCATCACGACTTTTTAGGTTTAAAGATTTTATTTTTGATTGGCACAGACTTAATAGAAGAATGCATAATAAATCTTTTACTGTTGACGCCCAAGTTACAATAGTAGGCGGACGAAATATAGGTAACGGGTATTTTTCAGCCAATGAAAATTCTAATTTTTCAGATATAGATGTAATGGCTATTGGACCTATTGTTAAAGATATCGAAACTCAATTTGATGCTTATTGGAATAGCAAAGTAGTTGTGCCGATATCACATTTTAAATACAACCAAGCTACAGTAGAAGATTTAAATATCTTAAGATTACAACTTAACAAATTTTATAAGTCTCAACAAATATCTAAATATGTGCAAGATATAAAATCGTCTACTGCATATCAATACTGGAATAATATTAAAAAAGTAAAAACTGATAATATGTTGTTTACAGGAAAAGCAAAAGCCATATATGATGATCCAGGAAAAGGACTTAGTGCAAAACAAATAAATGTTACCTATTTAAAATCGCTTTTAGAACCACATATACACCAAATTAAATCATCATTAGAAATTATATCACCATACTTTGTACCAGGACTCGAAGGTACAAAGCAACTAATAAGCCTAGTAAAAAAAGGCATAAAAGTAAGAGTGATTACCAACTCGTTGTCCTCCACTGACGGTGTAATGGCACAATCTGGATATGCTAAACGTAGATTAGAGTTATTAAAAGGCGGTATTGAAATATACGAATTAAAATCAAATGCCAAATCAAAGTATAATATGGCATTAAAAATGAGCGGTAAATCAAAAAAAGCATTACACGCAAAAGTATATATTTTTGATAGAAAAGAAGTTTTTATAGGGTCATTCAATTTTGATTTAAGATCGGCTAATATTAACTCTGAAGTTGGCGTAATATATCAAATACCTAATATGGCATATCAAATAGCCCATAAGCGTTTTGATATAGATATTGATAAATTTACATATCAAGTCAAATTACAAAAAATAAAAACTAAAAGACGCAACAAGTTATCCCATGCTAATGTGATAACTTGGATTGATAAAAAAAATAAAAAATATTATACAACTAATCCCGACACTTCTATATGGCGTAAATTATTAGAATCTTTTTTTGAAATATTACCCATAGAATCTCAACTGTAAACTATTTAATAATAGTAAAATTAATTGGAACTACATACTCTTTTATACCCTTACGGGCAGCAACTGGTTTAAATTTCCACTTAGATAAATATAATTTGGAGATCTTATCTATATCACTAGAACCACTACTAATTATATTACGAACCCTTAAAACTCTTCCGCCTGTACTAACTGTAATTACAAATCTAGATTTAAACTCAACTTCCTGAACCTCAGCCCACAAAGGATAATCAGCAATCGAAGGCTTAAATAAAATTTTGCGTTTTATTGGTTTTCCAACCAAACTATACACACCTGTACGAACCTCTATACCGCCAATAGACTCAACCTCTACCTGAGGCATATCGTTTAAATGCAACTCAACAGGCGGTGTTGATAAAGCTTCGTCTTTATTGTCTTCTGCTAAAATATCCTTATCCACCGAAAAGCCAGAATCAAACAATTTACGTTGCCCTTGCATTATCTCCAATGAACCTAATGATTTTATTTCTTTTAACTGTGGCAATTTAGGTGGAGCAAAATGTTTTGTAATGGGTGGAGTAATAGTTACCAATTCATAAGCAAAATCTATCTCGGTAAAATCAACCTCACGATAACCTGCATTGGGATTGCCAACTGTTACAACTACAACTGAGGAAAAAAAAATCATGGCCAATACATGCACCACAAATGCACCACCTATTGTAATAAAAAGCAACGTGCCGTGTGATCTACGCATTATAATTTAGTATTAATTTCTGTTGCTATATTTAACTTAGTTATATTATTTTTTTTGCATATATCCCAAATGCGCACAACACGTCCTAAAGACGCCCCCTGATCACCCTTAATCATTACCATTTTTTCATGATCAAGATTTTCTATTATATTATTTAGTTCTTCAAGTGTTACCTGTCGATTATTTACAAATATAGTGTCATCACTTGGTATTTTAATTTCAATCCTATTTATTGGACCTATTTTAGCTTTACTGACAGTTGGCAAATTAATGCGAATACCAGATTGTGTAATTACAGATGAGGATAACATAAAAAATATCAACAACAAAAATACAACATCTATCAAAGGCGTTAAATCCATTATAGCTTTCCGCTTAGTGGATAATGGGCGAAATTTCATATTGATTAATAACCTTTTTTAGTGCTAATAATATTAACTAAATCTGTAGCGCTTTGCTCCATATCATGTACCAATGCTTCAGAACGGCTCACCAAAAAGTTATAGGCAACAAATGTAGGTATTGCCACAGATAAACCTGCTGCAGTGGTAATCAAAGCCGACCAAATACCACCCGCCATTACCTCTGGACCTATTACTCCACCCAATTGTGTGCGTTCTTCTATATTTTTAAATACAGTTATCATACCAGATACCGTACCTAATAATCCAACTAATGGTGTAATAGTTGCTATTGTTGAAAGCACGCCTAAATACCTTTCTAAAAATGGGATTTCATAATTGGCAGCATCTTGAATAGCCTCGCGTATTTCTTCACGACTCCTATCATATCGCAACAACCCTGATTTGCAGATACGACCAGTAGGACCTGATGTATGCTCACATATTTCAATAGCTTTTTGAATATTGCCACTATTAATAACAACGCTTAATTCATTAAGCAATGCACTACTATCTATAGTATTACGTTTTAAACTAATCAAACGTTCTAATGCAACACCTACAGAGATAACAGAACAAAACATAATGACATACATTAAGTTTCCGCCCTTATCAACCAACTCAAACATACCTTCCATATCTACTCCAATTTATATAATAGATATTAATTATAAACTAGAGTCAGCGTAATTCAATTTGTTTAACAACATGTATCTTTACATGCCTCTTTATGTCTATAATAAGACTTGATTGAACCCAACTTCGCCAAACCGATAACAAAACTTAATGTTTACTAAAGTTGTCCCCAATCAACGGGCAGATTCAGTGATAAATAATAAAAAAATTATTAAAATATTTATCTATCTGCTGTTTTGCTTCATTTATGTATTCGTATGTATTAATAATCTTTCTATAAAAACATTATCAACCCAACAGCCTTTGCCATCCATACTAATTTTTGTTTTTCGAGTTTTTTATAATTTTTGGCGAAGTTTGATTAAGTTATCTTCATTAAACTGGTACAAAATCACAAAAAGCCCCACTCGTCTTATTATTGACGGGCGAGGCTTTTTGCGGATACATCATTAACAAAAGCGGACGAAGATTGTTCGCTATACTCACATATTGTTAATTCAGCTTTACACCCACAGGGCATACGTTTCATTTAACAAGATTGTTCGCTATACTCACATCTTGT
>JAMOSO010000012.1 GCA_027063065.1 Planctomycetota bacterium
GATATTTAGAATATTTTTAGAATGAAACGAAGGTGATAGGTACTTGATATATCATTTATAGGGAGATAATTGGAATTGATAGCTAAATATAATAGGTGTGTTTTTAGTAAAGTAGATTTTTGGAATACTTTTACATCATATATATTGGTGTAATAGCTAAAATCATAATAAATATTTATTATGTGATGTAGTATGTGTTAATTATAATCTAAATGATTATATATACACAATAGTTTGGTGGGTTCATATTTAATTATGATTTGGTTATTTATGTTATAAAAGAGGTAATTCTATTTTAAAACATACACCATCATCAATATTGGTGGCATCTAATTTGCCTTTATGGTGTTCATCGACAATTGTTTTGGACATATATAAGCCCAGTCCTGTTCCGTTTTTTTCGTCTTTGGTTGAAAAGTACGGGTTGAATATATTTTTAATAATATGCGGAGGGATACCACCACCATTGTCACATATTGTAAGAACTGTTTGATTAATAGAAATTTTAATTTTTGGTTTATTAATATTTTTTTCTTTAAAGTTATCCTGTGCATTTTTTAATATATTTAATATTACTTGCATCATTTCGCCGTCATATATATCAATTTCTTTGAGGTTAGTATAGGTGTGTTCAATTGTTATACCTGATTGGTTTAAAGATTCGCCAATAATATTTAAAGCTTTCTCAACAATAACATCTAATGAGACTTTAACAGAACTTTTGTTTGGTTTATAAAAGTTTCTAAAATCATCGATAATTTGGGTTAAATTTTGCACATAATGATTGATATTTTGAAATCTTTTTTCAAAATACTTGTTTTGCTCTTTTCGTCCTTCTGGAGTTTCCAAGTCAAATACTTCTAATTTTAATTTTGTATCCAAGTTTAAGATAGTACTAGAGATAGAGCTTAACGGTTGTCTCCATTGATGTGCTATCATACTAATCATTTCACCCATTTGTGCCAGCCGTGATTGCTCTAGCATTTTTTGGTCTTTTTGAATATTTTTTTCAACTTCTAGTTTTACTCTTTTATTTAATGTTTTGTTTAATTCTTTTAAATCGTTGGTTCTTTCGTCTAATTTTTTTGTCATTAATGCCATTGGCTTAATAATGCTATTTTTAATAGCAAAATATCCTATGATAAAAAATATGCCAACCAATATAAAAATAACTAAAATTAGGTTATTAAAGACATCGTTGCTTTGTGCTAAAATTATTTTTAATGGTATTATTACTACTAAAGTCCAATGCGTGTTGGGTTGTCTAATAATAATTGCCATAGACTTTTCGTGTAGTAGTAAATCGTTAGGTATGATGATAGTGTCTATTTTTGTTTGTGTATAGTTGTCATTGTCTTTTATCATCGCCACAATATTTTTAGCTTCACTATCTTTAAGATTAGAAATCTCTTGTTGTAATTTGTTTGTTAATTTTTTGTATTTAGGTGAAAGATGGCAAGTGTTATTGTTTAATATTCTGCTATTTAAGCTGGCATAATTTGGAAATTTATCCGCTAGTTGATTTAATGTAATATAATCATTGTTGGTTTTAGATATATCATCATTGGGGAACGTTAAAAGTTTATTATTTCTGTCTACAATAAATCCGTATCCACCTAAACTTTGTATGTTAGTTTTTAATAATTCTTTTAGCCCATGCAACATAACGTCTATAGTGGCCACTCCTATAAATTGATGATTTTTATATATGGGTGTAGAGGCTGTAACCATTGGCTCAAACGAATAAGGGTCTATATAAGATTTGGACCAATAAATTTTAGATTTATTATAAAATTTGGCAGGCACATACCATTCTTCATGATGGTATCCTTTTCCTTTTGGGTCGTTGTAATTATTATAAAATTTTAATGTATTATTTTTATCTCTAGCAAAAAAGTAACTATCACGTTTTTTTGTTTTATCAATACTGTAAGGCTCTGGCCATACGCCACCTCCAGCAATGAAGTGGCTATGCCCTTTTAAGTTGATTATTGTTTTAATAATAGTTTTGTTTTTTTCTTTATCTGTTCCTAATGTAGTTGCTATATTTGCCATGGTTTCCGAAAGAACCTCGACCATGGTAAGCTTTTGGTTAATTAAGGCATTTATTTTTTGAGATAATATTTGTGTAGAGTTAAATGCATTTTGTTGGATATCTTTTTTATTAAAAACAGAAAAAACAACATATACAGCTACTATTAAAATGATAGCGCAGGTTAATATTAGAAAACCTAATTTATATTGTATGTTTTTCATAATAATGTTTCATCAGGCACAGAAAAATAATATCCTTGAAACTCATCTACACCAATATCTTTTAGCATTGTAAAAATAGTTTTGTTATAAACATATTCAGCTATTACTTTAATGCCTAATTCGTGAGAGAATTGCACAATAGCTTTAACTAATATATATGATTTTTTATTTGTATCTATATTTTTGATTAGAGATCCATCTATTTTTAAATAATCCGGTTCTATTTCTAAAATATATTCAAAATTAGAAAAGCCACTACCAAAGTCGTCAATCGCAAATTTAACGCCGTATTGTCTAAATCTTTTAATAAATTTTTTAACCTTCTTGTAGTCTTCCATACTTTGTGTTTCGGTTATTTCAAAAATAGCTCGGCTACCAATATGTTTATGTTTAGATATAAAGTTGGCAATCTTATTAATAAACTTGTCGTTATTTATGTCTGCATAGTCAAAATTAATGCTTAGTGATTGATTAATTTCTGTTAATTTTTTGAGTGCTGAAAATACAATAATGGATGATAAATCTTTGTATAGACGTGTTTTAATGGCGGTATCTAAAAAATAAAAAGGCGTAATTAGTTTTTGATTATCATCTTTTATACGCATTAAAATTTCGTGTTTTTTTATATTTTGGTATCTGTCTACAATGGCTTGATATACGGGTACTACCCCGTTGCTGTGAATAGCCTTTTTAATAAGTGCTTTATATTTTAAAGATTCTTGTATATCTGTGGTATTATTAATTAAATTGTTATACACCATAAAATGTTTTTTGTGTTTTTTTGCATGATTGAGTGCAATTTCGGCTGTTTCTAAGGTGTGTGTTGTTTCAAATGATATACCAATACTAACATCTATATAAATATCTTCCGTGTGGTTGTTGATTTTAATAAGTGAAATGGCGTTTAACAGTTTCTCTGTAAATGTTTCATAGTATAACGGGTCGAGTCGAGGGTTGTTTTCGAGTAAAATAAATTTATCTGCGGATAAACGAAAAATATTAAAATGGGTTTGGCGTACATAATCTGTTAAAAATTTTGCAAATTCTTTTAATACAAAGGTTCCAATATTATCTCCGTAAAATTCATTGATAATTTTAAAACGATCTATATCTATTACTAATAAAACAGGATTTTTAAATGTAGCTATTTTTTCAAATAGAGAATATCTATTTAGCAAGCCGGTTACTTCGTCGTAATGCAGTTTTTTGTCTAAAGCTATAGTTCTTTCAAAAACTTCTTTCTCTAATTTTATTTTGTAATTTTTTGCTTCTTTTTTTAATTTTATTTCTTCAATTGTTTTTGCAATTTGAAATTTAAACTGTTCGATGTTTAAAGGTTTTAATAAATAACCATTTACACCTAGTTTTATTGCTTCTACAAAAAATGATGATTCATTGTGGGCTGACAGAAACAAAACGGGTATTTCTTTGTTTGTTTCTCTAATGGCTCTAAACATTTCAATGCCGTCTAGTTTTGGCATTTTTATGTCTGTTATAATTAGATCGTAGTCTTTTGCGTTAAATTGTTTTAAACCGTCTGAACCGTCTTTGGCAATGTCGATGAAGTCAAAAAAATTAGAAAACAATTCTAATGATGTTTCTCGGGCAACATTATCATCTTCAACATATAAAAGTTTATAGTTGGCGCATAATTTTTTTAATTGTTTGATATCTATGGTGCTCATATATTACCTGATACAGTATATATAATATGACTTATTAAACAAATCAATATATGGCATTATTTAGATAGGCTTGGTTCTATGTTTGGCTCTGTAGTTAAAAGTTCTAATTCTTGACGTATTTTTTTGTCTTCTTGTAATATTTGATTTTTTTCTTTTTCTAATAGTCGTAATTTTATTTTTAATTCTTCAGCTATGGCGTTTTGTTTGTCGATACGATTGGTTAGCTCCCCTACCCTTTTTTCGTTTAATTTGGCAATGGTTTTATATTCGGTAGATGATATTAAGCTTTTTTGTAGCTTCGCCTGAGAACTGTTTAATTGTTCGGTGGTTTTTGTTTTAGTTTTGTTAATATTAATGTCTGCCCATGCAATACAGCCTATGATAACAATTAGGCTGATAAACATAATGATGTTGTGTTTGGTTTTAAGTTGTTTGATTGTTTGTTGTTTTTCTTCTACTTCTTTGTTGGTGCGGTCTAGTTCGGTTTCTTTATATGAAAGATTGTTTTCGGCAATAGCGAGTTGTGCATGTGATTGATGTTCTTTTTCTACCGCTTCATTTAATTTAATTACAAATTGATTGATGATGTCTTTGTGTTCATTTATTGGTATTACAGCATTTGCTTCGCGGTTTGGTGTTTCGTTGTTGTAGTTGTGATTGGTTGGCTCGTGTATGTTTTGATTGTTAGGGCTTTGGTATGTTTCCATTGGTTCTATTTCTACTTCTATGCTGTTTGATATTGGTTCTACAGTTGGTTGCTCTTCTGGCATTGACATGCCAAAGTAGTTAAATAATGCTTGTTTGCTGACATAGGTATAATGTTTTTTGCCACCCGCCCTTTTGACTTGAATTGCTGCGTTTGGTGGTATGCCGTCCTCTTGGTCTTTAATTTTGCGTAAGAAACGCCTGATTGTAATTTCGGCTTTGCCGCTAAGTTCTTGGGCTTCTTTAACGGATATATAACCTTGTGCGGTGGCTTCTTGTGGATTTAAAATATTATCACTCATATTTGATATTATTTCATATTTGATTAGTAAATGATAGGGAAAAATTTATAAGATATATGGTTGATATGCTTAAGTTTGGTCTTTGAAACGGCTTGGTTTGATGACGCTGTGTATTTGTTATGTCGTTGTTATGGAGATATTCGGTGTGTGTAAAATGATAGTGTCGACTCTGTATCAATGTCTTTAGCGTGCCAAATCCATATCAAAACACAATCTTATTGAGTGTGGCAAGATACGGTCAAGATAGTGTCAGGATAGCATCATGTTTGAATGATACTATAATGCTCTGGTCTTAAGGGTTTCATTGTTGTGTCTTTTGGCGTATTTGGTAAAATGATAGTGTCTTGTTTGTGTCTAGTTGCTATCAAAGACATAAACATTGTCGTATCGTTGTAATGACGGTTAAATTTGAATGCTTTTGTAAAAAAGTTTAATCGATTTCTTGTCCAACGTCGTTGGACTGCGTTTGTGTGATGTTTTTAAAGTTTCACATGAAACATATCATCTTATTTATTTTTATATATTTTTATGCAGAGATGGAATTATACTTTAATCATGTTCTTGTTTTGGTGTTGTTATTGGCCTGATAACAGATTTTTGAAATATACGAGCGTTTTAATATTTAAAATATTATTGATAGGGAGGTGTGTTGCAAATATTATCATATCACTATCAGATACTACATATAGTGTCTGATAGTGATATGATATCATATATACAGTGTATGTGTTTGGCGGTGATACGAACAAAAATATATCATAATAAAATTTCAATTATTATTTTTATCTGCCGGTGGTATTTAAATCCTTTTAGATAAGTAAGTGCATAAAAGCACCATAAAATTATAAGCCTAAGTAAGAGCTTAAAATGATGTAGTAGATACGATAGAAATAGTAGATATTATTAGTCTAAACATAATAAGTATTCAACGGCAAAATTAGCGATTTATACAATCTATAGTAAGGTGCTAGGTTGTTAATTTGTAACTGAGTTTTATGCGGAAAAGGGCGGTGGTTTTTATGAAAGAGCAATTGAAGATATGCAAATGTGTTATTAGAAGTTATAAATAATAGGGCGGTAGTTTAGGTCTAATTTTGGATAGTGATTTAAAATGGCATATAAAAAAAGCCGCTAATTTTTACATTAGCGGCTTTTTTATTGAAATGTTTATTGAAGTTTTTATTTGCGTCCGCGCCAGTGTTTTTCACCAGTTTTGCGTTTGATGCTATTAAAACTATTTTGTTCTTCTCCACGGGCAACGATTTCTCCATTTATTACTTGATGACGATATGTAATACGTCCTTTGGTTAAATCGTAAGGTGAAATTTCAACAGAAACTGTATCACCAACCATGATGCGAATATGTCGTTTAGTCATTTTGCCACATAAACGAGCCTGTAATTCTTGACCAGTGTCAACCAGCTTACAGGCGTAAAGTCCATTGGAAAGATTTCCTTCAACGCTTGCGTGTACTGAAATCAACTCTTCTTTTGCCATAAAACTACCTTATATTACTACAAAATTATTATAAAAAGGGGCGAATAAAAAGCATGCGCCAGTTATTCACCCCAGGGAGGGGTAAACTAATTTAATAATTTTAACAGCTTAAATTGAGATGTAAAGGGCTAGAAAATAGAATGTCAACGTAAAGTTAAAATGTCCGCTTTTCCGCAAAGTAGAGATGTATGTTTTTAAAATTAAATACTAAAGTCAAGGAGGGGTTGTAGGTTGATACAAACGGTGGACAAGCCCACTTGTGAGTCTTAGCTGTACACTTGTTGATGTGAAAAGTTAGATTTTTTAAACCAATTACGGGCTAGATATTTATTGGGAATGGTTTATCAAATATTGTTTTGTAAGATTGGTATTGCAATAAAATTAATTGATATTTTTGTTAACAGTGGCTTCGTTGTGATTAGAATTGTCTGTAAAAGAAATGGTAAAAGTAGCTCCATTTATATGGTTAGAAGCCTGTAAATTACCGCCCATTTCAGTCATAGCATTTGCTGAGTGATGTAGTCCAAAGCCATGGCCAGATTGTTTGGTTGTAAATCCATAGGTAAAAATTTTAGCTAAATAAATTTCGGGTATGCCAGGGCCATTGTCGCTGATTTTAATAATGGGTTTTTTGTTGTCTATATATTTAATTTCTATTTCTATAATATTGTCTTTAGGAGTGGTTGACATAGCCTCATAGGCGTTTTTAATTATGTTTGTTATAATATGAGCCAATTTGCTGCGGTGACATTTAGCTATTACGTTTTTTTCAAAATGCGTTTCAACTGTTACTTTATATTGTTGTAAATCAGTTTTCATTAATGCTAAAACTTTTTGGGTTTCTTCTGCTAAGTTTACTGTTTCTGTAAAATAGCCACCTTTGGCATAATCTTGTTGAGAATAAATGGCTTCTTTAATCATATAAATGGATTTGTCGGCACGCTGTATTAGTTGTAACTGTTCTATTTTTAGTGACTCAAACGTATGCGCCATTGCTATTATAAAATCAGGTATTTTTTTACCGCGTTTATCATTGGTTAAAAAATCATTAATGTTTTGTTGATTGGCTATAATTAAATCACTTAATTTGCGGACTTGTTCGGCAGGGCAGGCATTAATGCTTTGTTTAATTTGATAAAAACAAGTGCTAGTAGTGTTTAAAATATTACCAATGTTATGTAATATACCTGTGGATATTTCAGCCATACCTGCTTTATGTGCCGATTCTAGTAAGGCTTTTTGTGCTTGATTACGCTCGTTTAAAAGAGAGTCAATATCATGTTTTAGTAAATTTAAAGCATCATATACCTCACTATATTTGTCATTTGGATTGATTGGAAATAAATCTTGATTCACTTCATCCCATGATAATCTAGCGATTGTACTGACAAGTTTATTAATTTCATCATCCGTGTGTGGTGTATTATCATTGGTTGCTAAATCTTGTTTTTCAAACGTATAAATTAAATCAAACGCTTCTTGATCATTATTGACAAAATAGATATTTTTTTTAACAAAATATTGAAATGCCTTAATTGCAAATTTGTATAAGGTCGATCCACCTATAAAAATAATAGTTTGAGGTAGTATATTGTTGCCGTTTAAGTACTGCCACATTTGTTGAGAATATGCTCGTCTGGTGCGCCAGTCTCTTACATGAGTATTTATAACATTTGATATACGATAATAATTGGCATTGTTTAGCAAGCCACTGTCGTATACTTTTTTTTGTATCGCAATCATAGGTTTTATATCGGTGTGTTTTAAATGTCCAGAACTAGTGATATACAAAATATTGTTGGCAATTATTTTAATATCTGATTTCCAATTATTAGATTTGTATACCCAATCAGGGTTAGTTGTAATGTTGCTTTGACCGTGTTTATATAGTATTTGATGAGCTTCTTTAATAGCTTGTTCTAAAGAATTTAAAAATAAAAAAGGAAATGGCGGGTCGTAGATTTTTAGGGCTAATTGATATATAAATTTTAAACGTGTAGGAGTATTAATGGATATAGTTGCTAATATACGTCCTTTATCAGCAAAATATTGATTTTTTTGCAGGGTACGATTTGATTTGTTAGGACGACCTTTAACAGAATTGTATTTGTGAATTTCTACAAAGGCGGTTTTATTTTTTAAATATTTATTGATAAATTGTTCTCTTAAGAGGTTGTAGGTAGCTATGTTTGCATTGGCTAAAGAACCTTTTATAATCACATATAATATACAGTTATCAATTACAGCAAATGAAATGTAATAATTTGGACCTATTTCAATATTTTGCCATTCATCAGGTTGAAAAAAATGTTTAGAAGTATCTAACATAGCTGTATAACTATGTTTTACTTTGTGCCTTTTTCAATTGCGCAACTGGCATCTATTCCGCCCCTAGTATTATATTTAGTAAATACTTTTAAGTATTGAGGGGATAAAAGGTCAAAAATATCCTTAAAAATACGGTTTGTAGCATCTTCTTGGTAGATGCCGACATTGCGAAAGCTAACAAAATAATATTTTAAACTTTTTAATTCCACGATATTATCCTGTGGGATATAGGTAATTTCTATATCGGCGATATCAGGCAATCCAGAAAAGGGACATACGGCAGAAAACTCAGATGTTTTGTATTCGATTAATTGGCGTTCTCCTTTATATGGAAAACACTCTAATATATTTGTGTTTATTGTGTCTTGACTTTGAAAAGATAAAACTTTTCCTTCTGCATAATTTTCATCAATCATTATTTTCTCGTTATGATAATCCCGATACAACCATTAATGATTGTATCGGGATATTGGATTATTGAGGTTGATAATATGAGGTTGAGCTTATTTCGGCTAAGCCTTCGGTGTCACTCATTTTTACAAGTGTATAAGCGCCAAAAAGACCTGGTTTAGCTTTTAAATAATATGCTTTGCCAGCTTCAAGGTTGTCGTATGTAATTGTATCTAAAGTAGATTTTGGAAACCCATTTTTTTGTAATTTTAATTTAAACGCACCTGCTTTAACGTGGATTGGGATATAAGCATTGTTAATTAAAGGGGTTACAGTCTTGTTGTCGTTTATAATCGCACTAAAATGTAATCCACGACTGATAAAGCTCTCAGGGCGATATAAATATACAACCGCTTCGTCAGTTTTAATTTGCTCTGCTTTAAAAGGCGTGCGAGGCATAACACAGCCTTGTAGTGTTATTAACACAAGCATTCCTACCATTAAAGTTAATTTGTTAATCATTCCTGCTCCTTAGATATAAGTATAGTGATTATATTCATAAAGATGGCATTTGTTAATAAAATTATCGTAGCTTTTTGAATCAAAGCTAATTGGGCAACTAGGCAATTAACCCGATGATAATATTTGTTTAAACTAAATATATGCTTATAGTTGCTGATTATGATAGGTAAAACAAATTTAATTATTAATTGGCTTACTGCTGAAATTGAATCGGGTAATTTTGCGGTGGGAGCGCCATTGCCAACTCGCATAGAAATTATGAATCGTTTTGGTGTTGCTCGTGCGACAGCAGATAAGGCAATTGCTAAATTAAGAGCTGACGGCCACATCTTTGGAAGACGTGGAGCTGGTACTTTTGTGGCTGCTAGATCTAGTCGGAATAGGGTGTTTTTAGTAAATCCGTCTCAAGAATGTTTAGATTATCTAACTCCATTGTTAAATGGCAAAATCGCTTATGAGATAGTCCAAAGTGATTTATTAGAGTCAATTTTTGAGCGTATTACACGTCCTGGAACACGTATTATTTGGGATAGACCCCGCGCGTGTGATAAGGGTTTGATTTTAAAATTAAATAAATGTGTGCCGTATCAATTAGTTATTAATAGGCGCGATCCCAATTTAAATTTTATCACTACAGATACGCAATTAGGAATAGGTAAAGGTATTGATGTAGTGCATAAAAAGATGGGCGATGATATTCCTTGGGTGGTGGTGTCGCCACCTGTTAATCCACAATGTTTTTTTTGGGCAGAACGTGAAGTGTTTTTTTATCAAGAACTCAATGCGCTTGGCAGGTTAGTTACGCTGAGTAAACGTATAGATTATGGTGGTTCATTGGCTACGGCCGAAGCTATGCAAGTATGGATTAATGAATTGCCAAAACGATTTGCGGTTTTTATCCCAGAGCGAGAATTAGTCAGAACGTTTTTGAAGGTATCATCTAAAATGGGATTGGTATCGGGTAAAGATTTTTGCATATTAATGACCGATCGTGATGATACTTTTGATATGGCTCCTGGTATTGTAGCTTTAGAACAAAACATAGTGTCTATGTTTTATGAAGCAGCCACATGGGCTTTGGATGAAGCACCTAAAAAATTAAAAAAATTAATTAGTCATAAAATACATAAAGGAGAATTTTATGGAACAGCTTAAAAAAGTTAAAGTGGCTGTTATTGGTGTTGGCAATATGGGTGCAGCGCATATTGATGTAATTAAAACAATAGATAATATGCAAGTAGTGGCTCTGTGTGATATAGATAAAGAAAGAGCAGATAAAATAGCTAAAAAAGCTGATGTGTCTGTTTATTATGATTATAAAACACTATTTAAAGAAGCAGATATAGATGCTGTTATTGTAGCTACACCACATTATGACCATACTACAATAGGGATTGCTGCATTGAAGGCAGGTTTTCATCTTTTGGTAGAAAAGCCTATCTCGGTACATAAGCAAGATTGTCAAAAACTTATTAAAGCACATACTAATAAAAAACAAATTTTTGCAGCGATGTTTAATCAACGTACTAATCCTCATTATAAAAAATTAAAACAATTAATAGATACAAACGCTTTAGGAAAAATCACACGTATCAATTGGATTATTACTGATTGGTTTCGTACAGAAAGTTATTATAAATCTGGTGGTTGGCGTGCCACTTGGAGCGGTGAAGGTGGCGGCGTTTTGTTAAATCAATGCCCGCATCAATTGGATTTACTGACATGGTTATTTGGTATGCCAAGCACTGTGCGTGCCAATATTGCAATTGGTAAATATCACGATATCGAAGTAGAAGATGAAGTAACCACTTATTTAGAATACCCCAATGGTGCAACTGGTATTTTTATTACTTCAACAGGAGAAGCTCCGGGTACCAATCGTTTTGAAGTTACTGGCACAATGGGCAAAGTAGTTATTGAAGGTAGTGATGGTATTACTTTTGTGCGCAACGAAGTGCCTTGTGATGAACATAGCCTTAAGAGTAGTGCTGGCTTTGCGCCTCCAGAACTTTGGAATGTTAAAATTCCTATTGACGGCTGTGGTTCTCAACACGAAGGCATTTTACGTAATTTTGCCAATGCTATTGTCAAAGGAGAGGATTTAATTGCTCCCGCATCTGAGGGTATTAATTCAGTGGAATTGGCCAATGCTATGTTGTATTCGGGCATGTTGAATAAAACAGTAACAATGCCTTTGTCAGCCTCTGGTTACGCTAAGAAATTAAAAGAATTAATAGCTACTTCTAAACCTAAAAAAGAGGTGGTAAAAATTAATATCGATGATTTTGAAGACTCATTTTAAGGTAAACTATTATGTATATGACAGGATTTGCCGACGAAGCGGCAATTACATTAGATGGTCAAATTAAAGCCACTCAAGAATTGGGTTGGCAATATATTGAATCGCGTTCCATTGATAAAATTAATATTCATAATTTAGATAATAAAGCATTTGATGAAGTAGAGGCTAAGCTAAAAGATGCAAACATTAAGATTAATTGTTTTGGATCAACTATAGCTAATTGGCAAAAAGAAATCAATCAGCCTATTGATTCTTCTATCGAAGAAGCCAAGCGCGCCATTGAGCGTATGCATCGGTTAGATACAAAACTAATTAGGATTATGAGTTTTGCATTATTAAAAGATAATGAGCCAGATAATCAAATGAAAGAAGAACGTTTTAAAAGATTACGATTAATTGTTGATATGTTTCTAACAGAAGGTCTAACCCCTGTACATGAAAATTGTATGAACTATGGAGGCTTAAGCTATAAACATACATTAGAGTTAATTGATAATGTACCGGGATTAAAATTAGTCTTTGATACGGGTAATCCAGTTTTTACCGATGATAGATCTCAGCCCAAACCTTATCCAAAACAAAATTCTTGGGAGTTTTATTCAGCTGTGCGCGAACATATCAGTTACATTCATATCAAAGATGGCGTTTGGAATAACGCCAAAGAAGATTGTGATTATACATATCCTGGACAAGGTCAAGGGTGTGTAAAAGAAATAATGGCAGATTTGATTAAAAATAATTATGACGGTGGGATTTCTATTGAGCCACATATGGCTGCTGTTTTTCATGATAACAATCAAGATGTAGACGAAAATGAGATGTATAATATATATGTAGAATACGGCAAACAAATGCAAAAAATGATTTTGGATTTAGGCGGTATTTTATAATGAAATTGCGCTGTGCTTTAATTGGGTGCGGTACAATAGCACCGACCCATTTAAATGCTATTGATAATTATCCTAATGCAGATGTAGTTGCCGTTTGTGATATACGATCCGAGCGTATGCAAGCATTGGTGATTAATCATCCGGATATAAAGCAAGTGGCTGATTACAATGATTTATTAGATAAATCTATTATTGATGTGATTGTGGTGTTAACGGAACACGACCAGCACTTGCCTGTAGTGCAAGGAGCTTTAAATGCAGGTATTCATGTGTTGTGTGAAAAACCAGTAGCGGTTAATTTATTGCAATTAGACTCTTTAATGCAGGCGCTGAAAATTAAAAAAAGTATTGCAGGGGGTGTGTTTCAGCATCGCTTTGAACCATATAATATAGTTTTAAAAGAATGTTATAATTCAGGTTTATTGGGCACTGGTTTAACTATTACATTAGAGCATCGTTGTTTGCGTGCAGCTGACTATTATAATCAGGATAAATGGCGTGGGACGTTAAAACACGAGGGAGGGTCTGTATTAATTAATCAATCAATCCATTTTTTTGATTTGTTATTATTTATTGCTGGGGATATACAATCGCTTAGTTGTTCATTAGCTAACCGAACTCATGGAGATTTAATCGAAACAGAAGACTCTGCAGTTGGTACGTTAAAATTTAAATCAGGTTTATTGGGTAGCTTTGCAGTTACCTCGTCTAGCCAATGTGAATCGTGGTCATATCGCATTACTTTAGCAGGTTCTAAGGCTACTGTAATTATTGCCGACGGTAAGCCGATGGTCGTTGCCGATGATACATTAAAACAAATTATTGAAGATAAATTTAAGCGTCATTTAAATTTAGATAATGATAGTGCAGAAAAACATTATTACGGCGGTGGTCATAGCGATAATATTTGTGATTTTTTAGATGCAGTAATTAACAATAGTAATCCAAAAGTTACTTTAGAATCAGCATCAATATCGACAGCTTTAATACATTATTTATATAAATCAGCTCAATTAAAACAAACAATTAATTTTAATCCACCATATTTGGAGATTTAATATGGGTGCTAAAACAGCAGTTCAATTATTTACAGTTAGCGAATTTTGCAACACACCAAAAGATTTTGCTACAAGCATAAAAAAATGTAGTGATATAGGTTTTAAAGCAGCGCAAGTAAGTGGCGTAGCCTGTTTAAATGGTTTAAAACCAGATTTGTCAGCCCCAGAAGCTAAAAAAATATTAGATGATAATGATATGCAATGTATCATAACTCATCGTCCATGGGCATCTTTAGTAGATAATCTAAGTTATGAAATTGATTTTCATAAAGCTTTAGATTGTGATTATATTGCCATTGGTGGTGTGGATCAAAATATGTATGAACATACCGCTCAAGGTTATCGTCAATGGCTAAATGATGCTCGTCCTATTATTGCTAAGTTAAAAGAAAATGGCATTAAATTTGGTCATCATAATCATGCTCATGAATTTCAAAGAACTGAGTTTCATGGTATTACTTTAGAGGATATTTTAATCGAAGAGGGCGGTGAAGATTTATTATTAGAGTTTGATTTGTACTGGATTGCCCATGCAGGAGCTAGTGTTACAGAATATCTCAATAAAGGTAAAGGGCGTGTACCTGTCGTGCATTTGAAAGACAAAGAAATTATTGAGTTGAGTAACGATACGCATATGGCGCCTATTGGCGAAGGTGTTATGCCATGGAGTGAAATTATCCCAGCTTGCGAAGCCGCTGGCGTGCAGTGGTATGCTATAGAACAAGATGTGTGTCGTCGCGATCCTTTTGACTGCTTACAGTCCAGTTGGGATTTTTTAACGTCGCTAGGTGTGTAATTGCTTAAAGGACAAGGCAACTAGGCTGATAAAATAGGGCTAAAAATTGTTTGTTGGGGTTATCTGTCTATTATTACTTGTAATGATAGACATTAAAGGAGAGTTTAATATGAAGCATATAATTAAAAAATTTACACTGATAGAATTATTGGTTGTGATTTCAATTATTTCAATTTTGGCCAGTATGCTTTTGCCTTCCTTAAATAACGCCAAACAAAAAGCATTACGTATTTCATGCTCTAATAATTTTAAGCAAATAGGCTTGGCAATGGTTAATTATTCTAATGATTATCGCTCAATTTTGCCTAGACCAAGATTGATAGGCTCTGCTTTGTATGGGAATTATGCCAATCATACTGCTACTGGTGATGGAAATGGTGGTTTGGGATTATTGTATATAGATAATTATATAAATAATTGGAATGTTTTTATATGTCCATCACAGGAAAATCCAAACACAACTACCAATTGGTTGACTTATACAATGCGAGTAAATGCCATGCCAGATTGGTTAGATGGTGTTCATCAAGATGCTAAACCATGGAGCGCTTGGCGGTTTCCAACCAATGGTGCTTATTGGTTGTCAGCGGATTATTATTCAAATAATACGCATAAATATGCTGGATTAAATGTGCAATATAGTGATGGCCATGTAGTTTTTGAAGATTTTGATTGGGCAAATAAGTCCTACGATACGATGAATAAGTCATATGATTATAAATAATGGAGATTAAATGAATATCAGTACAGTATATTCTGGCGTACAAAAAATTACTTTTGGCAAGCCAGAATCAATTACCCCAGTTAGTTTAAGAAATATAGAAGCAGATATGGCTAATGCTAAAAATTTGCCAGAGGCTTTAGATTTACCATTTGATTTAAATGAAATTAAATTTAAAACAACTGCAAGGGGTTGCGTAGTAGAGTTACCACTTGTGGAAGGCGAAGATGTACACGGGTTGGGTTTGCAATTAAAATCTCATTGTCAGACAGGCAAAAAAAAGGTATTGCGTGTAAATTCTGATCCAGTTGCGGATACGGGTGATTCTCATGCGCCAGTGCCATTTTATTTGTCGACTAATGGATATGGGGTTTTTGTTGACACTGCCAGATACACTACTTTTTATTGTGGTTCGCATCAAAGGCGTCAAGATTCACAGGCGTCTTTTGATAGTTGCCAAAACGAAAATATCGGCACCAGCACAGAAGAGTTATATGACTCTAAAAAGAATACAAGCTCATCTATGATGATTGAGATTCCATCTGTACAAGGTATAGATCTTTATATTTTTGCAGGGCCTAATATGCAAGTGGCGTTGCAAAGATATGTTATGTTTTCAGGAGGTGGATGTTTGCCACCTATGTGGGGTTTAGGTGTTTTATATCGTGGTTACGCTAAAAATAATCAAGATGATAGTGTTAAATTAGCTAAACATTTTAGAGAAAAACACATTCCTTGTGATGTGTTTGGTTTAGAGCCGGGTTGGATGGATAAATCATATTCTTGTAATTTTGCATGGAATGATACTAATTTTCCAGATACCGACACTTTTTTAAATCAAATGTATGATATGGGTTATGAGCTTAATCTATGGGAACAGTTGTTTGTTCATCCAACAGCTTCTTTTTATAAAGATATGCAACCATATTCAGGTGATTTTGATGTATGGGAAGGCTTAGTGCCAGATTTATCTATGTCAGAGGCAAGGGATATTTATTCTAAGCACCAGTTTGATAATTTTATTCAACGTGGTATTCACGGTGTTAAAGTTGATGAATGTGATAATTCTGATTTTATCAGATTTCCTTGGTCATTTCCTGAAACTTCAGAGTTTCCTTCTGGTATGGATGGGGAACAAATGCATTCTAGTTTTGGCAGATTAGGTCAAGAGGCTATTATGCAAGGGTTTCGTAAAGCCAATAAGCGTACATATAGTAATTGTCGTTCTTCCCACGCTTTAGCATCCCCATATCCTATGGCTGTATATAGTGATTTATATGATCATGATGATTTTATCCGCGGTACTGTAAATGCTAGTTTATCTGGTTTGTTATGGACGCCAGAAGTTAGACGTTGTAAGTCCGTTGATGACTTAATCCGCCGTATTCAATCGGTGGTGTTTTCGCCAATGACCTTGGTCAATGCGTGGACTATTAAAAATCCTCCGTGGTTACAATTTGATGAAACTAAAAATAACCAAGATATATTATTGGATAACGCCACTGAAGTAGAAGCTATTTGCAAAGAATTATTTGAATTACGTATGAGTTTACTACCGTATTTATATAGTGCCTTTGCAAAGTATAGGTTTTCTGGTTTACCTGTATTTCGTGCTTTAGTAGTTGATTATCCAGAAGATTTAGCGGTGAGGGATTTGGATACTCAATATATGGTTGGTGATTCATTGATGTTTGCACCATTAACGGCTGGCAATACACAGCGAGAGGTGTACTTTCCTCAAGGCAAATGGGTAGATTTCTTTTCTCATCAAATATATGAAGGTGGGCAAGCCTATCAGTTAAAGGCAGATGTAAACCAGTTATTGTTGTTTGTTAAACATAATACTCTTTTGCCTTTTGCTAAACCAGTTGAGCATATCACAAAAGATATTTGTTTTGATATAACCGTCAGGGTTTATGGAGATACTCCCCAATCTTGCGAATTATTTAGTGATGATGGCTATAGTTTCGATTATGAAAATGGTCAATATGACAAATTAATTTTAAATTGGGATACAATTAATGGTGGTTCGTCGACAGTTTTATCTAATGATAAATCGTTATCTAAATACAATATTACAGATTGGCAAAAAAAATATTAATAATTTAATTTGATAAATAGGAGAAACAAATGAAAAAAAAACTAATACTGTTGTTGTCTATGGCTATGTGTGGTCAATATGCAAATGCTAAAGTAACTTTACTAGAGCATTTTACAAAAGCTAATAAGATTGATAATAAATTCTATGTAGCTGAGGATGTTTCTTCAGAGCATAAAGGTCAATTAAATGGTAAATTTAAATTTGTTGATGCCCGTTTTGGCAAAGGTGCAATAGGCAGTTCTGATTTTGATGATATAGTGTTTAATGCTAATAATATTGTTAATCCGTCGGAAGGTTCTATTGAATTATGGATTACAGTGGATAAAGATTTTGACAAATTAAATACAAACCAACGTATTCTTCGTGTGAATTTTGATAAGCATAATCAAATTGTTTTGTATTATAATTTAAAAGAACAACATCTTGTTTTTTGGATGAAAGATGAAGATACTGAACCAAGTGTGTCACGTTATCATAGTAAAAATATTGCGGCTTTAATAGCTTCTCAAGGTGCGTTGGATTGGAAAAAAGGCGAGCATCATCACATTTGTCTGTCTTGGTCTCCTAAAGTACAAAAATTATATATTGATGGCGTACTAAATAGCCGTGCATATTTTAGCTCTGTTACTGCAGTTCCTACAGATAACAGTAAGTTGATTATGTTTACAGAAGAAGACAAAGCATTGATTTTTGATGAGCTAAGAATATGGGACAATATGAAAGAGCCCGAAAATATCACAGTTCGCCCAAGTCGTTAATTAAATTATTAAGGAAACTATATGAAAATTAAATCCATATTATTAATATCGGCATTGATATGTACTAAGACTATTTATGCCAATCCCCAAATTACATTGTTAGAACATTTTAATAATACTAAAAACATTGCTGGCCAACAGGTGGTTACACCTGAATATCCAGACACTAAATTTGGCAAAATTAACGGTGATGTTAAATTTGTTGATACTCGTTTTGGTAAAGGCGTATTGTGTTCTACTTATAAAGATAATGTAACTTTTGGTGCAAAAGGTATTGTTAATCCAGCTAGGGGTACAGTTGAGGCGTGGATTACACCGTCAGTTGATTTGGAAACAGTCAAAACTAATCAACAAGTATTTAAAATTAAATTTGATAACAATAATGCTATTTCATTGTATTATAACGCTAAGGATAATAATTTTGTTTTTTATATTGTTGATAAAGATGATCCCTCTAGTTATCACCATAGTAAGGGCTATCCCATTATCCAACCAACGGTTAAGGTGTTTTGGAAAAAAGGCCAATCTCATCATATTGCTGTAAGCTGGTCAGATAAGGTGCAATTTGTGTTTCTTGATGGCAAAATGGCATGTCATGCTTATTTTAATTGCGCTATTAAAACCAGTGTAACACAAAGTAGTAAGGTGTTTATTTCTGGAGAGGGTGGTGATAGTTGTTTTATTTTTGATGAATTTAGAATTTGGGACGATGTTCGTGCCCCTAGAAAATTAGATGTTGCACCTGTCTATGTGGATACTAATTTTGATGCTAAAAACCCAACTTGCAAACGATGGTTAAATGCTAAAAATATTAGTTTAGGTTTTAATAAAGATAATGCATTGCCTATGGCAATTAAACCTTTAAATTCTAAAACATCTTGGACCACAGGAGCCTCTTCGCTAGAAGCCGATAAAAAGTTAAGCAAGATAATAACATGGTCTCAAAAAGACGGCGTAGCTATTTGTACTGTTAAATTTAACAATAAAACAGAAGCTGATATTACAACTGATGTGGCGTTAAAATTTCCTATGTTAAAAGCCAGTGATATGGCTTTTATTCCTGTTGATGATGGTGTCTTTAAAGTTGGAACAGGACGCACTACTAAAGGTTACATTAAAGGTGCTAGGTATGGCGTCAATGCAGCCTCTATCCCATTAATTAGTATTTACAGGCCAGAAATTGATGCTGGTTTGACAATCATTTCATCTCTTGATGATAAAAATGAAATCAAATGGGATTTGGGCGACGAAAATAAATCTAACATTTTAAGTATCACCCATAAAAAAATAAAAATACCAGCAGGTCAGTCTAAGCAGATGCAATGGATGTTTGCCGGTCATCAGGCAGATTGGCGTTGTGCCCTTGATGTTTATACTAAAATCTATCCAGGTATTTTGGTGCCACCCCAAGGTGCGGTTGCTAAAGGCGATCAGGGTATGGTTATTGGTGGGCGTTCTAACCGTGAATTTTTAAAAGAGTTAGTTGATTTAGGGGTAGGTTGGCGTGAAGTTTCTATGGATCATCTTGGCAAGGGTGCTAACGAAGAAGGTCGTTTGCCAATTGGTTTTGGTAATTATATTCCTGATGATTTAACTCCTTATCAACAAAATATAGAAGCCTTTAGGCAAAGCTTTGTCAATATGGATAAGGCAGGTATTGATGCTTTATTGTATATACAAGCTCGCGATTGCCAAAATTTAGAACAAGCATTGAGGGACTTTCCAGATTCTGTGCAATATTATTCTAATGGCAAGCCTATGAATGGTGTCTTTGGTGCTACAATGACCTGCGAAAAAGGTTCTAAGTGGTATTTGCACTTAATTGATCAGGCTAAGCGCCAAATGTCTGTTTTTCCAAATGCTGATGGGTTTTTCTTTGATAACTCTTGGAATCCAGAATTTGCTGATATCATAGAAGCTATTGCAAAGGTAGCGCACGATGCAGGTCGTTCCATGACTACCAATGGTGCTAGTGCAAAATGTGTAGAGTTTTCTGATTCTATTATGGCAGAGACTCATTTAAGTCAGTTGGGTAATATGCAGTATTTGGGATTGGTTACGCCTATACATTATATCCCTATTTATATTGCAGGTGCTCCATTAGATGCTAAGCCACGTCATGGGGCTCCAGGTGTTATGCAAAATCTTAAGCGTGATTTAGGTGCTTGTTTGGTAAGAGGTGGCTTTTATAGTTTTAATTCTTTTGGCACCAAATATTGGTCGCAAAAATCAATAACTTACTTTAAGCAGTATTTGCCTTTGCAAAAAGCATTGTATGGGCGTAAGTGGGTTCTTTCGGCTCATGCTTTAGAGTTGCCAGATAAATTAAAGGGCAATGTATTTGAAGCAAGAGACGGGGCGTGGTTAGTTGCGTTGGCAAAAGATGCCTATGATGCTGGTGCAGCTGTGATTAAAGTAAGAGTGCCAGATACGTCTAAAGTATTGCAACAGGTTTTAATTAGGAAAGTAGGTGAAAGCTGGGCGCCTATAGCTTTTAGCCAAATAGGTCAAGACATCACTATTAATTTAAAAGAAATTCCAGATTTAAGTTTGTTAAAGTTATATTGGCAGTAGTCAATATTGTATAAAAAAGGGTTGTTTAGAATGTGATATATTGTTTTAAACAATCCTTTGTACAGATTGTTATAGTAATAGATAAAAAGACAGATGTGATAAAGTCTTTATTTGTCCGTTTGTTTATATATAATATATATAACCTTATGGTTGTGTATGATGATTCTCAAAGGGAGAAGCTCGTGTTTTTAACAATGTGTAACAATGTGTAACAATGTGTAACAATGTGTAACAATGTGTAACAATGTGTAACAATGTGTAACAATGTGTAACAATGTGTAACAATGTGTAACAATGTGTAACAATGTGTAACAATGGGGTGTTATATGCAAAAAAACATTACTATCTTATATGTTGAGGACGAAGATGTTATTCGTGAGAATACCAAACGTCCGCTTACGCGTTTGTGCGATACTTTAATAGTGGCTTCAGATGGTCAAGAGGGTTTAAATTTATATAAAAAATATCGTCCTGATATTGTAGTCTCGGACATCAAAATGCCAAATATGAATGGCATTGAAATGTGTAGGGCTATTAAAAATATCGATAAAGACCAACATATTGTTTTTACTACCGCCCATAGTGAATGCGGATATTTTATGGACGCCATTGATATGCAGATTGATTGTTATATTTTAAAGCCCATCGATTATGATTTGTTAGAAAACAAAGCAAATAAAATTATTGATACAATTAGTAATAAATACAAATTACGTCAACAAGAAATTTTAATAAATGAAATAGCTAAATTACAAGATAATTTATTAATAGTCTTAGACTGTAAACAGAATATCGTGTTTTCTAATGATAGATTTTTACATTTTTTTGATGTAAATACATTGGATGATTTTAAAGAAACATACAGTATATTAAGTTCTTTATTTATAGAAGGTGAAGATTTTTTTACTGCTTGTAATGAAAATTGGTTATTAGATTTGCAAAAACTACCTAAAAAAGAACAAGTGGTTTCTATTATGAATAAGGCCTTGGCTGAACCGCAAGTTTTTTTAGTGTCTGTCAAAGAAATATCAGAAACCTCTCATACTATTTTAATTTTAACTGAAATCACTCATATAGCTGATGAAACAAAAGAGTTAAAGCAAAAGGCTTTTACAGATGATTTGACATCTATTTATAATCGAGCTTATTTTAATAAAATGCTCATCAAACAAATGCAGGATAATCAAGATTGTTTAAGTTTGATTTTATTGGACGTGGATAGATTTAAAGATTTTAATGATGTTTATGGTCATCAGGTTGGTGATAAAGTGTTACAATCTTTAGCTTCTATTATTAATGCTAAAATCAGAACAGCGGATATATTTGCTAGGTGGGGTGGCGAAGAATTTACTATAATTTTATCTGATACTAATTTGGCAAATGCTTTAAAAGTTGCAGAAAATTTACGACAGACTATAGAAGAGTATATCTTTATAGGCGATTTAAAAGTAACTTGTAGTTTTGGTGTGGCGGAAGCTACCAAAGAAGATGTGCCAGATACCTTAATAAAACGAGCGGATGATGCATTATATCGGGCTAAAACTGGGGGGAGAAATAGGGTTGCCCAATAATAAATACAGCGGGAGGAAGTATGCGTAAATTATTATTATGCTTATGTGTGGTAATTAATATCTGTGTTTGTGATTTTGTATATGCTATAAATCATAAAGTTTCGGTGCAGTTATTATGGAAACATCAATTTGAATTTGCGGGCATTTATGTAGCAAAAAATAAAGGTTTTTATCAAGAAGCTAATTTAGATGTGGATATAATACCTTTTGATGCCAATAGTGATATGGTGCAAAATGTATTGCAGCAAAAAATCACATTTGGCATAGGGTATCCCAGTATTATTTTACATGGCAATGATGTTGTTTTATTAAATGCTTTTTTTCAAAGCTCACCGCATATAATTGTTACGACAAATCCAAACATAAAAAACATTAAAGATTTTAAAAATAAAACTATTATGATTAATATGGATGCTGTTAAAATTGCTGCATTTGCAGGAATGTTATCCTCTGGAGGTATAACATTTGCTGATTTAAAAAAAGTTAAGCATCAATATAATTTAGATAGCATTATACATCATAAGGTAGATTTGATGCCTATGTATATGTCTAATGAGTTATACCTATTAGATAAAAAAAACATATATTATAAAATTTTTGATCCACGTGATTTTGGTTTTGATTTTTATACGGATATTTTATTTACATCGCTTAATTTTGTCAAACAGCACCCAAAAGAAGTCGCCGCATTTCAGAAAGCCACCATTAAAGGATGGTTATGGGCTTTTGAACATATTGAAGAATCTGTAGATTTAATTTTAAAATATTATAATACCTCAAAAACTAAGGATGCATTATTGCATGAAGCACATGTGTTAAAAAATTTAGCCTTTTATAAGACAGAGGTTTTTGGACAGATTAAAGCTAGTAAACTCAAAGAAATTTATAATACATATTATATGCTAGATATAGTTAAAAAAGATTTAAATGTTCAAAAATTAATATTTGGTTTTGTATATCAAGAGCCAATAATACCTATCCCACAGCATATTGAGTATAATGTTCAAAAGGCCAAATTAGGTAAAAATTTATTTTTTGATACACGATTAAGTGCCGATAATACGGTTAGTTGTGCTACTTGTCATGTTATTGAAGAGGGTGGAGATGATAATGCTCAATTTTCTACTGGTATAAAAGGTAGTTTAGGCCATATCAATTCGCCAACAGTATTAAACGCTAGATACAATATAGCGCAATTTTGGGATGGCAGAGCAAAAGACTTAAAAGAACAGGTTAAAGGACCAATAGAAAACCCTGTAGAAATGGGACATTCTTTAGAAGGCGTCGAACAGGTTTTAAAACGTGACCATAAATTACTTAATGAATTTAACCATATATATACTACAGATTTGACACAAGAGAATATTATGGATGCCATAGCTGAGTTTGAAAAAACTTTAATTACACCTAATTGTCAATTTGATAAATATTTACGCGGTGACAAAACTGCTATTACAAAATATGCCCAAGATGGTTATAACTTATTTAAAAAATACGGTTGTATTAATTGTCATAATGGGATTAATATAGGTGGTAATTTATTTCAAAAAGTTGGTATTTATCCTAAGTTTTCAACAGAAGTACATAATTTAGGTATGACATCATTGGCTGGAAATCTGGTTGATAAGTTTTATTTTAAAGTTCCTTCTTTAAGAAATATTTGTAAAACAGCACCTTATTTTCATACAGGTGATATTAATAGTTTAGAACGAGCAGTAAAAATTATTAGTTATATGCAATTAGGAATAGTTTTGAGTCAAAGGGATACTGATAAAATAATGAGTTTTTTGCAATCGTTAGATGGTGAATATCCTGAATTTATGAAAGCTCAAACATGCGAATAATATTATTAATACTTGTATCTATTTGTGCAGGTTGTACAAGTACTAATGTTGATTTGGAGTCTCTTCAAGAAAAGTTATTAATTGAAAATCAATATATTGACAATATCGCTAGTGATATATTGTGTATAGAAAATTTGGACAAAATTAATGCTCGTATTAGTAAAATAGAGTCTATTTTAGACGATCCAAGCTTAGCTGAGATTAAAAATTTTGAACAATTAAAAAAAGAATTTAAGTTAAAAATAAAATTATTACAAAGAATCATTTCTTATGGTGCTATATGTTGTAATTCTTTAGATTATGTTCGTTTACATAAAAATGATAGCACTTATCGAATCATAAATATTAAAAGTGTAAATATTGATAATGAATTAACAAAGTTATATAAATTACCTTATAATACTATTAATAGTAATATGTTGCATAAACATTACATTATCTTATTAAAGCATTATAAAGACTATAAATATTTGTTAAATAAATCTAATAAGCTAGATATTAAAAGTTTAATATATAAACTACATTATCCAAATCCAAATTATTCTTTTATATATACTATTTGTATAATTGTTTTTTTATTAGCTATTATCATATTTGTTTTATATAAAATAAATCGTAGCAATATGCGATGTGCAGTAATTTTATTAATTAGTTTTTTACTATTAATTTTTATTGTTTATCACAGTTTAAAATATAACTATCACCAAAGAGAGCTCGTATATAAGCAACGTTATTTAGATAATGCCTTAAATAATTGTAAAGTTATAGAAAATACTAATAAGATTATGGCACAATTAATTTTTGATGGTTATATCAATAAGCCAATTATTAAACAATTATTTAAAAAACAGGATAGATTAGGGCTTTATAATTATTTAAAAAGTGATTATGAGAAATTAAAAAATAAATATTCTATTTTTGTTATACAGTTCCACTTGCGAGATACTACAAGTTTTTTAAGAATGAATGATCCAGGTAGATTTGGCGATCAATTAGGTAATATTAGGGAAAGTGTTAATTATGTTAATAATACTTTTAAAACTTATTCTGGTTATGAAGTTGGTAGAATAAAAGGCGCTTTTAGAAATGTATTTGCGCTTACTGACAATAAAGATTGTTTAGGCAGTGTAGAAATTAGTTTTTCGGTTAATTTTTTTATTCGCCAATATTTAAGCAATCATAAAGATACAAAAATTAATTTTTTAATTAATGGCAATAACTTATTACCCTCTGTCAAAAATTATTTTAAACCATCATCAATTGATGGTTTCTTTTATGATAAATCAGTTTTAAATGATTCACAGGATAAAAATGTTCTACAAACAAATAAACATAAAAGACAGGAGAACTTAAAATTAATTTCTAAAAAAATTAAACTAGGCAAACCTTTTGTTGTTTATTTTTCAAACGTACAAGAATTAGTTGCTATTATTCCTATTAAAGACAAATTTACAAATCAGGTAGTATCTGTAATACAGATAGACAATATAGATAAAGAAATTGGTATTTTAAAACAGGAATTTTATAGGATGTTATTGGTTGTAATTTCAGCAATTTTTATTTTATTTTTATTTATTTATAAACAAATTGTAGCTAAATATAATTTAGAGATTAAAATTGATAAAGCTTTGTATGAAAACACTAAACATTTGCAGGCTTTACAGCATCAGTCAAAATTGGCGCAAATGGGCGAAATGATAGGTGCAATTGCACATCAATGGCGACAACCTTTAAATGCCATTAGCACATCTATTCAAAATTTAAAATATGATTATCAAGATGGCTATTTACAAGATAAAAAATTTATTCATAAATTTATCGAGACAAATAAAACGACAATTAAATTTATGAGTAAAACAATAGATGATTTTAGAAGTTTTTTTAGGGTAGATAAACAAAAGTATCATTTTCAAATTAAAGAAGCTACACAATCTGTGATTAATATGCAATCGACACAGTTGTCTAATAATGGTATTATAATTAGTTTAGATGGGGATGACTTTAGTTTTTATGGTTTTCCGGGAGAGTATCAACAAGTTATATTAAATATAATTAATAACGCCAAGGACGCTTTAATAGATAAAACAACAGCTAGGTTATTAATTAAGATTACTATACAAGACAAGAAAATTATGATTAAAGATAATGCCGGAGGTATACCTAAGCATATTATTAATAGAATATTTGAGCCTTATTTTACAACTAAAGAACAAGGAAAAGGCACAGGTATGGGCTTATATATGTCTAAAATGATAGTAGAAGATAATATGGGTGGTAAATTAACAGTGTATAATGAACAAGACGGGGCGTGTTTTTGTATAGATTTTTCTTAATTGTATCATATTGACTAAATGATAGGTCTAAGATTACAATAAAGGTTTTTAATAATTGAGTAATCTATGCCTATAACGAGAGATATGATTATCCAAGATGTATTGGATAATTTTTTAGACAATAAATTTTTTCTTATCAATGCCTTTGCTAATGTTGGTTTGCGTTGTGTTGGTTGTGGTTCTGCAACCCACGAATCTATCGAGCAGGGTGCTAAAGTACATGGTTTTAATGATGAAAAAATTGATAATCTTGTTGATGATTTAAATCGTATTTTAGAAGGAAAGGGCGCCAAAGTTGAAGGCGAACTTAATATTAGTTTAGATTCCAACGCTGCAAATCAAATGCGTTTGGCTATGGAAAATCAAGGTATGGTTGCTTCTAAATTGCGTTTGAGTTTAAATCCAGCCGAAAATGGCCGCGCAGCTTATGGAATGCGCTTGGTAGATAATCCTCAAGAAGGCGATTATGAGCTAGTCTCCGAAGGGGTAGGTATTTATGTATGTCGTATGTCTGCGGCGATGTTAAATAATATAAAAATAACGTATGATTCCGGGCCTGATGGTTCGGGTTTTCGTTTTGAAAAACAGCAAATCAGCTAGAAAGGCTATTATGAGTACACAAACACAAGCAAATGTTGATTTAAGCTTTCCATTGCGAGAAGGCACTAAAAAAGAATATTTGCAAAGTAAAAAATTTGCCGATGTAAAAGTTGGTATGCTAAAAGTAGAATTAGAAAACACCATCGTTAATGATGGGGGCGAAAAAATTCCCAATGGGTCTATTATGCGTTACGATACAGCAGGTGCATATAATGACCCTAACATTAAATTAGATATTAATGAAGGTTTAGCCCCTATATGCAGGCAATGGAGCTTAGACAGGGGCGATGTCGAGCAACTGGATAATTCTAGCAGTGAATATCGTAAAAGTCGTATGGAAGATAAATCATTAAATAGTTTGCGTTTTCCTAAGGATATTAAGCCCCTGAGGGCTAAAAAAGGTAAAAATATATCTCAAATGTATTATGCTCGTCAGGGTATTATTACACCTGAGATGGAATATGTTGCCCTGCGTGAGGGCGTTTCAGCCGAGATGGTCAGAGATGAGGTTGCCAAAGGAACGGCCGTTATAGCTTTAAATGTAAATCATCCTGAAGCTGAACCGATGATTATAGGCACTAAATTTTTAACTAAGATAAATTCAAATATTGGCAATTCAGCGGTTTCTTCTGGAATATCAGAAGAAATTGAAAAAATGATTTGGTCAATACGTTGGGGCGGTGATACGGTTATGGATTTATCTACTGGTGAGCATATTCACGAAACTAGAGAATGGATTTTGCGTAATTCGCCAGTGCCTATCGGAACAGTTCCTATTTATCAGGCTTTGGAAAAGGTCAATGGTATAGCAGAAGATTTAACATGGGAGGTATTTCGCGATACTTTAATTGAACAAGCTGAGCAAGGCGTAGATTATTTTACCATTCACGCTGGTTTGTTATGGCGACATGTGCCACTAACGGCTAAGCGTTTAACTGGTATTGTTAGTCGCGGCGGTTCGATTATGGCAAAATGGTGTATGCATCATAAAAAAGAAAACTTTGCCTATACCCATTTTGAAGAAATATGTGAAATTTTAAAACAATACAATGTGGCATTTTCGTTGGGTGATGGTTTGCGTCCAGGTTCAATTGCAGACGCTAACGATGAGGCACAATTTGCCGAGTTACGAGTATTGGGCGAGTTAACTGAAATAGCTTGGAAGCACGATGTACAAACATTTATCGAGGGTCCAGGGCATGTGCCAATGCACAAGATAAAAGAAAATATGGACTTGCAAAAAGAGGTTTGCCATGGTGCGCCATTTTACACTTTAGGCCCTTTAACCACCGATGTTGCTCCGGGATATGATCATATCACATCTGCAATTGGTGCAGCTATGATAGGTTGGTATGGCACTGCTATGCTTTGCTATGTAACGCCAAAGGAGCATTTGGGATTGCCTAACAAAGACGATGTCCGCGAAGGTATTGTAACTTATAAATTGGCCGCCCACGCAGCCGACTTAGCCAAGGGACACCCTAATGCCCAAAAATGGGATGATGCCATGAGTAAAGCTCGTTTTGAATTTAGATGGCGTGATCAATTTAATTTGAGTTTAGATCCCGAAAAAGCCGAAGAATTTCACGATGATACAATGCCGGCACCACAGGCTAAGGAAGCTAGGTTTTGCAGTATGTGTGGTCCTAAATTTTGCAGTATGAAAATTACCCAAGATATACGTGACTTTGCCAAAAAGGAAGCTGTAAATGAGTAAAGAACGTCCTATTCACGCCGCTGTTTTACATTATGCCGAAATAGGTTTAAAGGGAGGTAACCGTCGCCATTTTGAAGACATTTTAATGCGTAATGTAAAGTCAAAATTGGGTTTACATATGGTTGGTTATCGTAGAGAGTCGGGTCAAATATCCGTTGATTTAGCCAGGGTAGAAGGTGAAGAAGTAAGTTTTGAACAGCCTGATTTTGATTTTATAGCCGATAATTTAAAACGCATACCTGGTATTGCGTATTTTCATTTTGCTAAACGGGTTAGCTCTGACATTGACGATTTAAAAAAGACGGTTGTCGATTTTGCTAGCGAACACGATTTTACAACTTTTAAAGTTGATTGTCGTCGTCCAAATAAAAACTATCCAATGAAAAGTATGGATGTTAATATCATTTTGGGTTCGGAAATAAATCAAAAATTATCGGGCAAAAAAGTACAAATGAAAAACCCTGATTTAATGTTGAGGATAGAACTACAAAAAGAAGATGCCTATCTTTCTGCTGGCGGTGTTAGAGGTGTGGGTGGTTTGCCAACGGATCAACAACAAAAGGTTGTCTTGTTGTTGTCAGGTGGTTTGGATAGTCCTGTGGCAGGCTATATGATGATGAAACGCGGTTGTGAAGTTATTTTAACCCATTATAAAAATGACAATCAAATGTCGGGGGCGGTACAAGATAAAATAGAACAATTGGCAAAGCAATTGTCTCGTTATCAAGTGAGAACAAAACTTTATGTAATACCTTTTGAGGAGTTGCAAAAAGAGATCATAATGAATGTTAAAGCCAGTGAGCGTATGTTGGTATATCGCAAGGTTATGTTAAATTTGTCATCTCGCATAGCCGATGAGCATAAAGCTTTATTTTTGGTTACTGGGGATAATTTTTCTCAAGTGGCATCGCAAACTTATGAAAATTTAGCTGCTACCTATGCTGATTGTCCAAAGCATATTTTTGCACCGTTGATGGGCTTGGATAAAAATGAGGTCATTGCTATTTCTAAAGAAATAGAGACTTATGATATTTCATCTTTGCCATATGGTGATTGTTGCAGTTTCTTTTTACCAAAACATCCTCAGTTAAAGGCTACTTCAGATATGTTACGCAATCATATCAATAGCTTTGATTTAGATGAATTAGGCAAAAAAGCGATTGAAGAAGCCGAAATTATAACTTATTAAAGGTAGAAAATGCTTACAGAAAAAAAAATATTAGATGCGCTTAGTTCTATAATTGATCCTGATTTAAACAAGGATATTGTTAGCTTGGGTTTTATTAAAAATTTAAAAATAGATAATGCTCATGTCAGTTTTGATATTGAATTGACTACTCCAGCTTGTCCTATTAAAGATAAATTTAAAACCGATGCTCAAAATTGTGTCAAGGCTGTCGCAGGAGTGCAATCGGTTGAAGTAACAATGACCGCTATTAAAAAAAAGTTAAATGATAGTCGTACAAGTGGATTATCCGATGTAGGTTCTATTATTGCCATTTCATCTTGTAAAGGTGGCGTGGGCAAATCGACCATAGCTGCTATGGTGGCTAGGGAGTTAGCGTCCCAAGGTCATAGGGTAGGTTTGTTAGATGCTGATGTACATGGGCCTTCGGTACCAACTTTGTTTAATAAACGATGTGATGGGGTTCGCGTAACGGAGGACAAGTTTTTTGTGCCAGTAAAAGCTGAAGGCTTGCAGTTGATGAGCTTTGGTTTTTTATCTGGTGATGCTCCAGCGGTTATGCGTGGGCCTATGGTTGGTAGTTATATGCAACAGATGTTGCATAATGTTGCATGGGGTGAATTGGATTATTTGATAATTGATATGCCTCCTGGAACAAGCGATATTATGTTGACTATTACTCAGCAAATCCAAATTGATGGGGCGGTTATTGTAACTACGCCACATAGTTTGTCTTTGACAGATGTCGGCAAGGGCATTATTAGTTTTGATAGGGTTAATGTGCCTTGTTTAGGTGTTATAGAAAATATGTCTTACTATGTTTGTGATGGTTGTAATAAAAAACACTATATTTTTGGTAAAGCTGGCGCAAAACAAATACAGGAGAGATTTGGCTTAGATATTTTAGCAGAGTTGCCAATAAGTGATGATTTGGGTAATAAACCTAAGGAGATTGTTGGTGAAATTATCAAAGCTGTCGGCAAGCAGATGTTATCATCTGATAAAACCCCAGAGTTGAGTTTTGATGAGCAATATATAAGTTTAAAATGGTCAAGTGGCAAAGTAATAAAAGTGGCTAATCACGATTTACGTGTAGCTTGTCAATGTGCGACTTGCGTAGATGAAATGACAGGCAATGCTATTTTAGACCCGACAACTGTACCTATTGATGTTAAGGCGGAAGAAGTAAAAATTATAGGTAATTATGCCCTACAAGTAGCTTGGAGTGATGGCCATAATACGGGATTATTTCCATTTAAACGTATTAGGCAATTGGCAGTAAAATAATGAAGTACTTAATATCTTGGAATGTTAATGGCATTCGTGCGTGTTTAAAAAAGGGATTTGCCAATTGGTTGGTAGAAGCTGCACCAGATGTTTGTTGTTTACAAGAAACAAAAGTCTTGGAAGAACAGTTAGACTATGATGCCAAAAATCCAGAGGGGTATGTTAGTCATTGGATATCCGCCAAAAAAAAAGGTTATTCTGGTGTAAGCGCATATATTAAAAAGGGTTGCGAGCCTTTGGCAATTGGCAATTTAGGCATAGAAGAATTTGACGATGAAGGCAGGGTTATGATTTTGGAATACCCCGCGTATAGTATTATAAATTGTTATTTTCCAAATTCCCAAAGCGAGGGTAAACGTTTGGATTATAAACTGGCATTTAATAATGCTGTTTTACAAAAATGTAACGAAATAGTATCTAATGGCAAAGGTGTTTTATTGTGTGGCGACTTAAATGTGGCGCATACCGAAATAGATTTAAAAAACCCAAAGACTAACCATAAAAATCCTGGTTTTTTACCAGAAGAACGCCAGTGGATGACCAGTTTTTTAGAGGCTGGATATGTTGATACCTTTAGAATGTTTACCCCTGAAGCGGGGCATTATTCGTGGTGGAGTTATCGTTTTCAAGCACGTCAAAAAGACATAGGTTGGAGAATAGACTATTGGTGCGTCAATGATGGTTTTAAGCATAATGTAAAATCTGCTAAAATACTTAAAGAGGTAATTGGTTCAGATCATTGCCCTGTGACTATTCAAATTACTTAGATTATTTGCTTTGCAATAAAATTTTGTGCTCAGTAATTTTAATTAAACGTTGTTTATATAATTTGCCAATTGCCATTTTATAGCGTTTTTTGCTTATGCCAAAATAATGTTTGATAGCACTAGGCGAGCTTTTGTCGGTTAGTGATAGTTCTCCTTGATTTTCTTTTAATGTGGTTAATATTTGGTTGGCAACATCATCTAATTGTTCGTACCCGCCTAGTTGTAAGCATAAATCTATTTTATTGTCTTCACGAATTTTCTTTATAAAGCCAGTTAGTTTTTGTCCTATATGAATAGGGGTAAATATTTCATTGGTATATAGAACTCCGCGATATCTGTTATCAAAGATGGCTTGATAGCCTAGACGTGTTTTGTGGTGAATTAATATATCGACTTCTTGGTTTTCTTGTAATTGACTATGATCTGTGCTGATATATTTTTTGAGACGACTTGAACCCGCTATGCGGTTAGTGTCATCAATCATAATATAAACTGTATAGCTTTTACCTTCTTCCATTGGCACGCGTTGTTCACCTAATGGGACAAATAAATCTTTGCTTAATCCCCAGTCCAAAAAAGCACCAATATCGGTGGAGGAAACAACTTTTAAATTGGCATATTCTCCAACTATTGCTAATGGGGTTTCAGTGGTTGCAACGGGACGGTCTTCTGAGTCAAGATATAAAAACACTTTTATCTCATCGTTAATTTTTAAATCATCAGTTGCATATTTCAAGGGTAATAAAATTTCACCAAGTTCGCCCGCATCTAAAAAAAAGCCAAAGTCTACTTCTCTATTGACGCGAAGGGTGGCATATTGACCTATTTCAGGAGGTAATGTTTCATTGTTCATCGATTGTTTCCTCAGTTTTAAATGTATTGATAACCTCAAGACGTATCTCAGATATATGTTTAGATACTTCTGTCCAAGGTAAATATGATAATTTGTCTATTTCATTGTCGGTTAATCTAAATAATACGGCATGGGTTTTTTTGCCAAAATCTTTTTGCAATTGTTGGTGAGCTTTTTGGTATTGTTGATGTAATTTATAATTGCGGATAATAAAAAATATTAACAGTAATATAAAAGGAGTTTTACCTAATATACTAATTATTAAGTTTGGAGAATATATTATATCAGCTACTTGGGATAGTAGGCACAGTAAAATACCGCAAAAAAATAATAAGACATCAGTTGGCTTGCGGATGCTTGATCCCCACCATCGTCTAAACTTACTTGAGCTAATATTATAGGCTAATAATTCTTCGTATTTGTGTGAATCGAGTGCCATACGGGCGATATGACAGCTTTCATGGGCAATAATTTCGGTTTTGGTATACATTAAAAACTTTTCTTTATGTTTAAATGAACTACGCAATTGAAAAAAAGAAAATTCGGCATCTGTTTGAATTATTCCATCATCATCTTTAAAACCGATAGCCATTCCGCCAAAAATAAAGGATAGACCTTTGTTGCAAAAAAAAGCAGGCACCCAAGGGGTTTGACAACAATATAAATCACTAATAGGTTTTTGGCACTGTGCTAGCTCTGTGTCATTTAAGCGCATACAAGGTTTATAAGATAAATCAAAAATATCAAATTGCCCTTTTGTATCAAATTGGCTTTGGATATATTGGTTGAATTTAGTGTTAGATTGCCATCTATTTTGTAAATTTTCTAAGGAATCGTTAACCCCTAGAATAAATCCAAGAGAATCAAATTCAATGACGTTATTAGGTGGACTGGGACTATCTTCTAGAGGCATAATCTGACATAATAACTGATTAGAATAGTTTTGTCTCTTTGAAATTTCATAACTTATAATTATAGTGTTGTAAGGTAAAAAGGAAATATATGAAAAAATTAAATCCAGAAACTGATAATATGGATATGTTTTACAATTTAGCTCGTAAATTACGTCAAGATATTAGATCTGGCGACGAAGATTTACAGAATGCAACAGCTCAAAGAATCCGTATAATACCAGGATGGCGCAGTTTAGATGATGCGGAGATTATCTCTACTGCTATCTCATTAAAAATGGGTAAATTAGTTATAGCTTTAGAACATGGTTTTGATTCTTGGGGAGAATTACGTACCTTTGTTGGTGAAAAGGAGTTAGAGCGCATGGAGCAAGAAAATTTGGAGGATAAATGAATAAATACCTCGTGATAGTATTGTTGGTATTACTTAGTGCTTGTAAGTCTAAACAGATAGATGTTGTTGGGCAGATGGGTAAAGCTTCGTCATTGGCATTTGAACAAGTTGATTTTGCTCAGATTCCCGGTTGGCAAGCAGATACTTTAAAACCAGCCTTTAAAGCCTTTTTAAAAAGTATACCTAAAATTAAAAATAAACCAGATTGGCAATATGTATGTGCTACTGCTTTAAATGTAAATGCTGATAGGGAATATGAAGTACGCAGATTTTTTGAAAATAATTTTCAAGCTTTTGCCTTGATAGATAAAAATCAAAATAAAACAGGTATTATTACGGGTTATTATGAGCCATTATTACATGGTTCACGCACCAAGACAGCTTTGTATAAGTATCCTATTTATACAAAGCCCAAAGATTTAGTTAGTGTTAATTTAAGTAAAATATATCCAGATTTAAAACATTTACGATTATGCGGACGTTTGTCAAACAATAAGCTTGTGCCGTATTATACCCGCTCTGAAATTGACAGTACTGACAACCCTTTAAAGGGCAATGAAATTTTTTGGGTAGAAAGTCGTATTAATCTTTATTTTTTGCATGTGCAGGGTTCGGGTCGTATACAATTAAATACGGGTGAGATAATCAAGGTTGGCTACAACGGTCAGAATGGCTATCCATATACTTCAATAGGTAAATTATTAGTAACATTGGGTGAAATTCCTGCCGAGGAAATATCTATGCAATCTATAAAAAAATGGTTTGCAAGTCATCCACAACGTTTTGAAGAGATTTGTTATGCAAATGATAGATATAATTTTTTTATGGAAATGCACAATGATTTTAGTGGTCCTATAGGCTCTTTAAATGTTCCCTTAACTCCTGGACGCAGTGTAGCTGTGGATAGAAAACATATTGAATTAGGAACGCCTGTTTTCTTATCTACACAGTATCCAGATACTAACAAACCATTTAGACATTTAGTTATGGCGCAGGATACAGGAGCCGCTATTGTTGGCAGAATTCGTGCAGATTTGTTTTGGGGATTTGGAGCAACCGCCCAACATAGAGCGGGTATGATGAAAGAAAATGGCGAGATGTGGGTTTTATTACCAAATGGTGTTTTGCCAGAAAATGATGATTTATAGTTAGTTATATTTATAAAAGGTTAAAATTTAATGTTTAAAAAATATTTGCATTCCGCCAAATTTGAAATTTTAACTGTTTGGGCAATAGCAGTATTTGTTTTTTTAGCACCATTTAGATTGCATACACAAGGGGCAAAGTCTATTGCTTACGCGATAATAATAGTGTATTTATTATCGCATTTATCAAAATTAAAAGTTTTTTTAATAAAAAACAAACCAATGTGGGTGTTGGTGATAATAACGATTCTTATATCAATATCGATAGGTTATTCTGTATCTAGTTATGAAACTATTCACGCTTTACGCAAATGGTTAAAATTAGTTGTTATTTTATGGGCTATTGCATTATTGTCAGTAAATAGTAAATATCGCGATTATATTATTGTGGCAGTTGCGTTAGGTGGAGCAGTTGTTTCGTCTGTGGCTATGTTTAATTTTTATGCTGGCATACCAGATTCTTGTATGCAATTTATTCCTCATGCATTTGAATTGGTACATGTTGGACTGTCAAAATTTATGATCTGTATAGTACCATTTGGTTTATGGTTGTTTTTGTCTTCTAAGAAGTATTCTTTATATTTCTGGATAGGTTTTTATAGTTTTGCCTCAGCTATATTGGTTGTGTTTTCAGGTATTGCGCGCGGAGGTTGGGTAGCTTTGGTGTGTTCTGTAATTCCATTATTGTTTTTATTTAAAAAACAAATATTTCGGCGTAGAATGATATTATTTTTTGTTGTATTTTGCCTAAGTATAATTGTAAACATAAGTAGAATTAATAACAGAATAGTTAATGATGGGCATACTTCTAATAAGGTATTATCCGCAGAAATAGTTACAGAAGGTCAGAATGGCTTATTGAAAGGTCGGCCATTATTTTGGCGTGTTGGTTTAAATATGTGGTCAGATTCAGCACAAAGTATGTTATTTGGCACAGGTTTTGGATGGCATAATTTTAAATCAATGTTTGTGCATAGATATAAAATGTTGTATCCAAATAAACCTATTTTTGAAGTGCCATCGCATATGCATAATTTTTATATTAGTTTATTATTGCAACTAGGTATAGTTGGTGTAGTTTTGTTTTTATATTTCTTTATATATTTATTGTCAATAGCTAAACAATTATTGGTTAGTGTTAGTTTAGATACAGCGTATTTATCTAGTTTGATGTTTATATCTTTATTTATGGCATTTATGTTTCAAAGTTTAATAGAGGAAGTTTCTTTAGATCAAGAAGGTTTATTGTTTTTTGCTATGGCAGGATTGTTAATGGCTACAAAATCAGAAGTGTGTGATGAATAAGGTTTTTCATATAGTACCGCCATTTCAAACTATACCCTTGTCTAAAAGTAGCGGTATTAATTTGGTAGTTCAAAAAATTGCTGAGGGTACAAGTGATTTTGAAAACCATATTGTTTGCATTAGGCACCCAGAATATGTTGATGACGAATATCGTAATGGCGTGTATTATCATAGAGTTTATATAAGTGCAATTTATAAAAGAGTATTTCAAAAATGGACTAGATGGGATCCTAATAGTTATGTAAAACGTGTTGCAAGGATAATTAATAAATATAAACCTCAAATATTACATTTTCATAATAAGCCAATGGTCATGGGTGGTGTAGTAAAACTGCTTACATATAAACCTAAAATTTTATATGAAGTTCATAATGAAAGTTCTGATCCTATACCTCATTGTTTTGATTGTTTGGTAGGGTGTAGTAAATTTATTATGAATAATATGGCTCAACGTAATAATTGGCATGGTATGTCTAGGGTTGTTTATAATGGAGTAGATTTAAACCGCTTTCATGCCACTATTGATACACAGCCTAAAGTGTTTCAGAATCATAATTTAGAGAATAAATTTGTTATATTATGTATAGCACATATTTCTGAAATTAAAAATCCATTATTTTTAGTAGAAACAATAGTTCAAAAATTATCCAATTTTTCACAGATTAGACTATTAATTGCTGGTCAAATAAGGCGTGATAAAAACCCTAATGAGGATAGAACTAAATATGCACGCAAAGTAATAGAAGCTTCTGACGAGCGTATTATTTTGTTAGATCATGTTGATTACCAAGATATGCCAAGGTTGTTAAATATGTGCGATTTGTATATTCAACCATCCAAAAGCGAAGCTATGTGTTTAAGTGTTTTTGAAGCAATGGCAACTAAAAAGCCTGTGATTGTAACTCGTGCAGGTGGTTTGCCAGAATCAGTTGGTTTAAACCAAGAGGGTGGGATTATTGTCGATTTAGACAATAAGCAAGAGTTGGCAAATGCCATTAAGTCTTTTATTGAAGATAAGTCATTTTTACAAGCTCAAGCCGAAAAAGCGTACAATAGGGTAGTTGATTTTTCTTGGCAACGCACAGTTTCAGAAGCCCAAGCTTTATATACTGAAATTTTACAATAATACTTAACTTAATTTTAATTTGTTTTTACAGAAATTACTGAGTTTGAGTTATTCATACATATCAACAAACCCGCCGTCTGGAAAACGCAATCCACTTAGTATTAAACCAATGTCTTTGGCACAGCGACGCATATAAAAATTCATAGTAGCAAGTTCACGATGGTTTGATAATAAAAAAGGTATTGCAACGGCATTACATTCTTTGCCATTTAGCAAACCTGTACAGGGTTCGATTTTATCTAGTATAACTGCTTGTGCAAAATCGAATGTCAGCCTATGTCTGTCAATAAGTATCCTTAATTGGGTAATTTTATCCTTAAAAGAGTCTTCATCTAAATTTTGACATAATATATAAGTCAATTCTTGCATATTTGCATTCCTTAGAGTGTTTTATATGTAATCTTTGAAATAGATTAAAATTATTTGCTTAGATTTGTTTGTTTTTACAGTATTTATACATTTATTAATGTAATTGCATCGCATTTTGACGTAAGGCGTGGTCGGCTAGTGTAATAGCTACCATTGCTTCGGCGATTGGTATAAAGCGTGGCAATAAACAAGGGTCATGACGTCCTTTGGTGCTGATGGTAGTTTTTTGTTTGTAGGTGTTGACCGTGTTTTGTGTTTGAGGTAATGACGAAGTTGGTTTAATAGCTGCGCGAATTAATATCGGCATACCGCTACTGATACCGCCTAAAATACCACCATGATTATTTGTTGATGTGATGATATGATTGTCTGCAATATTAAAACAATCGTTATTTTCAGAGCCTTTTGCAGTGGCTACTGCAAAGCCTGACCCAAATTCTACACCCGTAACAGCGGGAACGGAAAACAATGCCTTGGCTAAATCTGCTTTGAGTCTATCAAATACGGGTTCACCCCATCCTGCCGGTAAGCCTGTGGCGATAATTTGTGCAATACCTCCTATAGAATCTTTTTCTTCGTGTAATTTATGAATGAGAGCTTCCATTTTAATGGCAGTATTGACATCAGGGCAACGTACAGGATTGGCTTCAATTTGTGATGATGTAATTAATTCAGGGTTATTAATATTGGCGATAATATCGCCTACTTGTTGGGTATAAGCTAAAATATTGACATTCCAATATTGTTTTAATAATTTTTTTGCAACTGCACCAGCGGCTACTCTGACGTTGGTTTCTCTGGCACTAGCCCGTCCACCACCGCGATAATCTCTAAAGCCGTATTTAGCATTATAAGTAAAGTCTGCATGTCCAGGGCGGTAGTTATCTTTAATGTTAGAATAATCTTTAGAGCGTTGATCTGTATTGCGGATTAAAACTGCTAATGAAGTGCCTGTAGTGCGCCCTTCAAAAACTCCAGATAAGATTTCGGCTTGATCTGCTTCTTGGCGTTGGGTTACTATTTTGCTTTGCCCAGGGCGACGACGGTCTAAATCGGGCTGAATATCGTCAATGGATAATTTTAAGCCGGCAGGTACACCATCAATGATAACCACATTGCCAGGACCATGAGACTCTCCAGCAGTTGTGATTTTAAAAGTAGTTCCGATGCTGTTGCCTGCCATAGTAATTTCCTAAGAGATAAAGTTAAATTCTGCTAAAATTTTATCAGCCACTTCTTCGATGGTCAATAAATCAGTATTAATGCAAGAGTTTGCTAGTTGTTTATAGATTGGTGTACGTTGATTTAAAATTTCTTGTAAATATTCAACGGTAGGATTATTTTGTAAGAAAGCAGGTAATCCTTTTTTGATTTTCATTCTATCAAATAATGTTTTTGCTGACGCATTTATCCAAACTATTTTACCTATTGTATTGAGCAATGAATGATTGGCTATACATAAAGGAGTACCACCACCTGTCGACAATACTGTTTTGGTTAAACTGCTACAATTTTGCAAAGCTTGGGCTTCTAACTTTCTAAATGCATCCTCGCCGTCCTGAATAAAAATTTCACGACAACTGCGTTTATGTTTGTCTAATTGGATAATTTCTAAGTCTAAATCTAAAAATTGATAATTGAGACGGTGGGCAATTACTTTACCCACCGCCGATTTACCACAACTGGTAAAACCAATTAAAACTAAATTCATTAGCTAGCTAATATGCTAATAATTTTATTACTACGGTTAATAAATTCACCCATTTTAGTTGGATCAAAATTGTTTTGACCTATTAGGGCTAGATCGTGCACGTGCTTACAGATTAAATCTACTTCTGTAGTCTTTTTGGCAGCATCTAAGCTAGTTAATTTGGCTGCTAAAGGACTAGCTGAATTAATAATCAAATCATATTCATCGACAAAGGTGCGTTCGGTTAAGTTCATCGCCTGCATTTCATGTAAGCGGCGTTGATGTTCTGGTAAAATCACTACAGCAGGGATATCAGCAGAACCTAATTCTTTGACTTCTATTTTGACTTTTTTATCACCAATTGATTTTTTAAATAACTTGATAATCTGTTTATTTTCTTTTTGCTCTTCTTTACTGTCTTCTTTGTCGGCATTAGTAGTAGCATCTTCTAAATTAGAATCAATACGTTGAAATTTCATACCGCCGCCACCATATTCTAAAAATTGAATTAGATGTGGATCTATAGAAGAGTTTAAAATAAGCACTTCTTTATTTTGTTTTTTAAACATTTCTATGTAACTGGCTTGTGCGTGTTCATCACTGGCGTAATAAATTTTATTTTCGTGATTTTCTTTGGCGCGCTCTAAGTAATCGCTTAAATTTGTCCATTCACCAGAATTAGCACTTTTAAATATAATGCTATCTTTGACTCGATCATAAAATTCGCGATCTTGAATAGCGCCAATTTTAACTACAGGGTTAATATCTTTCCAAAAGCCAACGTAGTCGTCAAAGTTGTTTTTGCGTAAACCATTTAATTTATCGGCGATTTTTTTGGTGATACGTGCGGCAATTTTCTTTAATTTTGGATTGCCCTGCAATGATGAGCGGCTTACATTTAATGGCATATCTGGCCAATCGATAACACCGCGTAACATCTCTAAAAATGGAGGTACTATATCCTGGGTTTCATCAGTTACGAATACCTGATTGCTAAACAATTTAATGCGACCTTTATTGCCATTAGGATCATTGGTTAATTTTGGAAAATATAAAATACCACGTAGATTTAATGGTAAGTCAAAATTTAAATGAATCCAAAACAAAGGTTCTTCGCCAGTTGGAAACATTTTAGTGTAAAATTCTTTATATTGTTTTTCTTTAACTTGAGAAGGGTTTTCTGCCCAAATAGCTTTTTCAGTATTAATTTGATTGTCGTTTAATTTTAAATCAAACGGGCAATATTGCCAATAGCGCTCCATAGTTTGACGTGTGGAATACTCATCGGCAAAATTTTCAGAATCTTTATCCAAGTATAGTGTTATTTCTGTGCCAACATCCGTTTTGTCGCAACTGTCCATTGAGAACGATGTAGAACCATCGCATTCCCAGTAAACTGCTTCTGCGCCTTCTTGAAATGAAAGGGTGCGGATTTCGACTTTAGTAGAAACCATAAAAGAAGAATAAAAACCCAACCCAAAGTGCCCAATAACTTGAGCGTCTTGGCCAGCATCTTTAAACTTTTTAACAAAGTCCTCTGCGCTAGAAAGAGCTATTTGATTGATGTATTTTTTTACTTCTTCAGCGGTCATACCAAGACCGGTATCTTTAATAGTGATGGTCTTTTTTTCAGAATCGGTGGTAACAGTAATGTTATGTTTAATATCCTTGTGATTGCTTTCACCAGTAATAATTAAATGATGATGTTTAGTGATAGCATCCACTGCATTTGAGAGCAATTCACGCAGAAAAATATCGTGCTCAGAATACAGCCATTTTTTAATAATTGGAAATAAGTCATCTGTACTTACAGAAATAGTGCCTTTTTCAGCCATATTAAGTCTCCATAATGTGAATAAAATAAAGGCAGAATTATAGCCTTAATATGCTTTGGTTCAAGCTTAACAATTGGTATTTTTTCAGCTTTATTCATACAAAAAAACCTTTAAGATTAACTGCATATGATTAAATGTATTTATTTTGATACACAGCAATGTAATTCATGTAATTTTATGGATATTGGCTATGCAAAAAGCATAGCGGTTAAACAACAAATATGTGATAATGCCTTTGCCGGTATTGTTAATCCTATAGTTCCTAGTGATTATGTAATACAATCTCGCAATAAAGCTAAAATAGGAGTGTTGGGTTCGGTTGATGAACCAATTTTTGGTTTTTTAGATAGAGATGGCAATGCTCATGATATTGTACATTGCCCATTGCATTTGGCAGATATTAACAGTTTATTATCTTTGATTAAGGATAATCTTAAAAATTATAAATTAATTCCTTATGATATTATAACGCGTAGAGGTGAGTTAAAATATCTATTAGTTACCCAAAGTGAACAAACTCAAGAGATTATGTTGCGTTTTGTTTTGCGTTCTAGTGAATCAACACCACGCATTAAAAAACTATTTAAAGAAGTTTTAAAAGATAAATTTGCACAATTAAAGGTGCTGACAGTTAATATTCAACCTGAACCTAAGGCTGTTCTGGAGGGGCAAAAAGAGATTTATTTAACTGATGCAACTGTGATTAATGCTGATTTAGATGATGTTAAATTAGTGTTGGGCACGCGTAGTTTTTTTCAAATCAATTCAAATGTAGCAATTAAACTTTATAGACAAGTAGGTCAAATTTTAGACAATATCCAATCTAAATCGTTATTAGATTTATATTGTGGGGTGGGCGCATTTGCTTTATTTGCAGCTCAATCTAATCGCAATGTGCTTGGGGTTGAAATTTCTAAAGAGGCTATAAGATGTGCTAATTTAGCTAAACAGCAACATAAAGCATCTAAGTGTATTGAATTTATTGCAGACGATGTATCAAATTTTATTAAAAATAATAGCAGATTTTTTGATGTTGTTTTAGTTAATCCGCCACGTAGAGGCTTAAACGATATAATTATTAAGCATATTATTAAACTCTCTCCCGAGCATATTATTTATTCTAGTTGTAACATTAAGACACTAAAACGTGATATTAATGAGTTGAGTTCGCAATATGTTTTAATGGAGATAACTCCTTTTGATATGTTTGCCATGACAGCACATATAGAGTGTTTGGCTCTATTTAAAAAAAGGATTTAGATTTGTTTGTGGAATATATTTAAGACGTTATATCGATAAGACAAGTTGTCTTATATAATCTGTAATTTAAGGAAATTTAAATGGATGTTGATAAAAGTATTTTTACAACGACCGCTGAGGTTGTTTCAGAGCTGTTACAAACTACGTTTAAGGAATATTCAATCCAAATGCATTTTGCAGAGCTCTTGCGGATATTATCTAAGTTGGCTTGGTTAAAGATAGACGATAAGGGCTGTGTGTTTTTGCTTAATAAACACAATGAGCTTGTCATGATAGCTCATAAAAATTTTAATAAAAATGAGTTAACTACTTGTGCTAAAGTTGCAGCTGGTCAATGTTATTGCGGTAAAGCTGCCGCTTTAAAAACAATTGTTTATCGAGATAACAATGAACACATAGGTGTTGAGTTTCAAGGCGAAACAACTCAAAAACATTATTCTATTCCACTGTTGGCCGGTAAAGAATTATTAGGTGTTGTAGTTCTTTACTTTGCAGAGGAGCATAATCCGCAAGAAGAAGAAAAAAGCTTTTTAACTTTTTTATCAACGGCCTTATCCACTGTTATTGGTAAAAAGATTTTAGAGGAAAAATTTAAAATTAATCAGTTTAGAGCGGAGTATTTTCAAAGGGAGCTTTTGCATAAATTGGTAATAGCTTCAGAATTTAGAGATAACGAAACAGGCAACCATGTTAGACGGGTAACAGATTATGCTGTTTTATTAGGTAAAAAATTAAATTTATCTAATCATCAAATTGAATTATTAAAAAATGGTATCCCTTTGCATGATGTTGGTAAGATTGCAATTCAGGATTCTATTTTGTTAAAACCAGACAAATTAACAAAAGCCGAGTTTGACATTATCAAGACGCATACTACAGCAGGTGCTAATTTGTTAAAAGAAACAACTAGCGAATATTTAGAAGTAGCTAAAGATATAGCTTTAAGCCATCATGAAAAATGGGACGGTAGCGGTTATCCACGTGGCTTAAAAAGAGAAGAAATACCTCTATTTGCTAGAATTTGCGCAGTGGCAGATGTTTTTGATGCGCTTAGCTCTGCTAGGCCGTATAAACAAGCGTGGGCATTAGATGATATTTTAAATTTATTAAAAAAAGAATCAGGTAAACATTTTGACCCTAATTTAATTGAAATATTCTTGGATTCTATAGATGAAGTATTACAAATTCAGTCTTTATATCAAGATGCTGTTATTGATATTGAACAACGTGAAATAGGTATAAAATTTGCCAATCAGGATGAGACTTTTGTAGCTTGGTCGGATAATCTTTTAACAGGTATCGATGTTGTCGATAATGAACATAAATATTTAATTAGATTGATTAATAATTTATATAGCAATATAGAGCATGCATTAGGTATAGAAACTATTATTGCCACTTTACGAGAGTTACGAGAATATACTTTTATCCATTTTAGAGATGAAGAGAAAATATTGAAGAAATACAAATATAATGATATTAAACATCATATTCGTTTGCATAGATTTTTTGAAAAAAGACTTGAAATATTTGAAAACGAAATTATGGAAATGCCGTTTTTAATAGGCTTTGAGATTTTAGATTTCTTAAAAGATTGGTTAGTAAAGCATATTTTGCTAGTAGATACTAAAATAAAAGAAAACTTAGAGGGTCTCCAAGAAATTAAGTAGGTCGTCGCCAAAGCTTTGTTTTTGCCAATTGCGCACAATAGGATTGCTAAAGCTTTGTTTTGCTTCGGTGCGGTTATTACATTGGGCTAATATTTCTAAATGTGTAGCTTGCCAAATTAATGGGGCAGCAATGTTTAAATTTTCGCCTAAATTTGTACGCCATTTTTTTAATTTTTTTAATTTTTTGGCTTGGTTATCGTTTAGCATCTTTGCAATTGGCATTTCTGGTGAATAATAAAATGGTTCGCTATCTAGGCCTTTTTGAATTGCCTGTTTAATACCGTCTATATTTGGGCGTGGCAATTTTAGTTCTCGCGAAGGTAGTTTTTCTGTTTTGGCACAATGTTCAGCGAATTTTAAAATTAAATCATTATGAAAAATTCTAAAAGGAGGCACGCCTTTTTCTAAGGCAATTTTATCGCGATATATAAAAATTTCACGATATATAGCCTTAGCTTTTGGTGATAGTCGTTTAACAAATTTGGCTTTTAAAAAATTTTCTTCTGGTGGTGATGGTTGACGATAGGGTATTGCCTTGGACAGGGCGCTTTCTTCTTGAACCCATTCTAAACGGTTTAATGTTTTTAACTTTGCAGTTTGTTTAAAATATAACTCATGTAAAAATTTAACATCTGCTTTGGCGTATGTAATTTGTTTAGAGTTCAAAGGACGTTTTGTCCAGTCGCTACGTTGTAAACTTTTATCTTTTGGTATATCTATATTTAGGGTTTCTTTAATAATGTTGTCTAAACCCAGTTTGGTGTGTCCTAAAAAAGCAGCCGCAATTGATGTGTCATATAGGTTGCCAAAGGTGCAATTATAATCTCGTTTAAAACTAGTAACATCATAAGAACCACTGTGTAGTAATAATAAGTGTTTTGGGTTTTGAAAAATCTCGATTAATGGGTCAATATTTTTTAAGGCGATAGGATCGACTAAAAATTGTTTGTTATCATAACCTACCTGAATTAAACAAATAAATTCTGGGTAGCGAAAAAAGCCATTTGATTCCATATCAATGGCTATGATTTTTTGTTCGTGTAATTCGTTACATATTCGTTTTAAATCACCTTGATTGTCGATGTAGCCATTATAGTAAGTCATTTATTATTAAGTCTTTCGTTTTCTTTATTTATAAAATTTTTAATTATATCAGAAGGGCTGTGAGGTGAGTAGCCTATGTTAAAAGCTTTTTCACTTTTTAAACTTACGTCTTTTGCGCGCGGGGCAGGCATATTAATATCGTCTTGATTGACAGTAATAATGTTTGGATTGTTAATTTTTAATTGCATGGCTAATAGATGTCCAAGTTCAAATCTGGATAGGCTTGTTTTGCCTCCTAAGTGAAATATGCTAGAAGGTTGTGTAATGCTTAACAATAAGCCTTGAGCGGCATCAAATGCGTCAACTGGTGTGCGAACTTCATCCACAAATAGTTTTAAAGGTTGGTAAGTTTTAATGGCATTGGCCATGCTTCTTAAAAGGCATTTTGTTTGTGGTGGTGCCCAACCAAACATTAATGGCAATCTGCAAATAGTAGCTTGATCATATCTTTGCAAGATTTTTGTTTCGGCAATTACTTTTTGTTCGCCATATCTGCTTAAAGGGTTATATGGTGATGTTTCGTCGTAAGGGGCGTGTTGACCGTCAAAAATTAAATCACTAGAGCTAAACACAAATGGGATATGCGTATCGCTAGCTAAGCCAGCTAAATCAGCTGCTGCATATATATTTAATTTGTCGGTGTGTGGATTGTTTTGACATTCGTTGGGGTTTGAATGAGCAGCTAAGTGTATAATTGCATCTGGTTTTGTATTTTTTAAATATGTTTTTATTTGTTTGTAATTACACAAATCTACATTTTGTAAATAAGGATATTGATGTTTTTGGGCGCTTTGACAAGCAAGTCCCCAAGCATCCCAATTGTTTTTAGATGCTTTTAAAAGGTTATGGCCTACAAAACCAGTTGCTCCAGTTATTAATAGTTTTGGTTGCATATCTTATGCGTGTGAACGCAATCGCTTTACCATAATAGAAGGTAAATTATCATAGGAGCTACGGCGTTCTAAACGTCTAAAAAACATATATGCTTTTTGTCGGTTGTTTTGTTCCAACAGTTCAAATGCGTTGTCTGTTTCTTTTGAGTTTTTTAGTTTTTCTTCGCGTACTCTAGGTTCATCTGCGTTAAATACTTCGTATAGTTTTATGGATTTTTTTAATCCACGGATGTTTGATTTACCCAAATATCTAACTAAAAAAGCTTTAGGATTGTTTAAACGTTGGTAGGTATATTCTGTGATTATAATTTTAGCACTTAGTTCTTTGGTAATACCCTCGCAGCGTGAGGCTAAATTAACAGTTGAGCCAAAAGCCCCCGATCCCATACGGTGATTTGTACCTGCAATGCCTATGGCTACTTGTCCAGTATTGATGCCTATGCCAATTGAGATGGGCTCATATCCAGCACGTTTGCGTCCAGTATTATATATAACAATGCGATCTTGCAATGAGATAGCAGAATGTAGGGCGTTGTTGGCAGCCATTTTATTATCGTATTTATATAATGCCATGATACCATCGCCAATATATTGATATACAAAGCCACCAAAACCGCGAATGTCAGGTTCCATAACTCTAAAGTATGAATTTAAAAATTTAAAACATTCAGTGGATGATATGCTTTCTGAAAATGTGGTAAATTTACGAATATCACAAAATAGTACGGAATATGGTTCTTCACGACTATGTACAGAGTCAATGTCAAAATTTCTTTGTCCAACGGCTTGTTCAAAAGGGCTTGGTACAAATTTTCTAAATAGTTCAATTTGTTCAAGGAGCTTATTATTTTGATCAATTACTTTTAATGATGCTAACTTGGCTTGTTGTTTGGCTTTTTTTCTTTCGGCTGTTTCTCGTTCAAGAGCCATTTTTAATTCGGTTAACTCTCTTTGATTATCTTTGGCAATATTACGAATATCAGATACATCATAGCTTATTTTATTTGATGTACTTGGCGATATTTGTAAAAATAACCCTTGTACTTGTGTGCCATCACTTAAAGGTGTTATATGCATTGCAAATTCAAAATCGCGTCCATCACTTTTTATTAAATTAACACGTTTTTTACTTTGATTTTCACCGTTTTCTAAACATTCTTTAAATAGGGTTATATATGGGTCAGCTAAGCGAAAGTCTCTTAAATAATGACGGGTTTCATAAGAATCAATATCGAGCGTCTGGTGATATTTTGGATTAGAATATGTAATTTCTAGTTGATTATTTAAAATAATAATTAAATCACTACTATTTTTAAATAACTCAATATGCCCTAATGTGGTTTCTAATGAAGTTTGTAGCATAAAATGGTATAATCCTTTGTAAGATATAACTCTTCTACCTAAGAAAGTAGTATATGAACATTATGGTTAAATTCAAGATGATATTCGTGGAGATAGTGGGTGTTTAGTATATTAGATTGGTGTGTTTTAGTGGTCTATTTAGTGCTGTCTTCTGGTTTAGGTTTGGCTTTAGCTGGTAAAAGTAAAAATGCAGGGGAGTTTTTATTTGGTGGTCGTAGTATGCCTTGGTTTGCGGTGGGGGTGTCATTGATTGCTACATCGGTTAGTGTAAATACTTTTTTAGGTAATCCATCAGAAGCGTATCAGCATAATATGACTATGTTGATGTATAGTCTTGGGGGATTATTGGCCATACCCGTAATATGGTTTATCTTTATACCACGATTTGCCCAAGCTAATGTTTCTTCTGCGTATCAACTTTTAGAATTGCGTTTTAATCGTTCTGTACGTTTGGTTGCGGCTGGTTTTTATACGGGGCATTTAGTGTTGCGCACAGGCGTTACTATATTTGGACCCTCTTTAATCTTATCTGAAATATCAGGATTATCGCCTAGTTTATCAATTATTATTACTGGCGTTATTGCAGTAGCTTATACTTGTGTTGGCGGTATTCGTGCTGTTATTTGGACAGATGTGATTCAGTTTATAGTATTGTTTGGTGGCGGTGTATTTGTGTTGGTTTATATAGGTATGCAATTTAACTCTTTTTCAGATGCGTGGAATATTGCTTCGCAAGCGGGGCATACACAAATAATAGATTTGGATATGGATTTGGCAAATGCTAGGACGTTATTTTCGGCAAGTTTAATTTATGTTGTTTTTGAAATTGCCATACGCGGTTGTGATCAACAGTTTGTTCAACGCTATATATCGGTTGGTTCGGCACGGCATGCTAATTATTCTTCATTGCTTTCGGTGGTAATAGGTTTTTTTGTAGCCTTTTTATTTTATACAGTCGGTATATTTTTATGGAGTTATTATCACGCTGTAGCGCCGTTGCCCGAGTCGATTAGGGTGGATAAGATTTTTCCTTATTTTATTACTCACGCATTGCCAGTAGGTTCGGCAGGTTTATTGGTAGCTGCTATTTTTGCCGCGGCGATGAGTTCGTTAGATTCTGCAATTTCAGCATTGGCTAATACTACAGTAATGGATTTTTACAATAAGGACGATTCTACTTCGGTTAAGTTGGTACAAATTTGGACTGTGATTTGGGGGTGTGTCGGTATCGCAGCAGCTTTTATTTGCTTAAATGATAGTAGTAATTTATTGCAGATGGCTTATAAATATTTATCTTTATTTACGGGGCCACTATTGGGCTTTTTTTTAGCGGCTTTCTTTTTTAGTAATATTAAGCCTTATGCTTTGATTATAGGGGCGTTATCTGGAATGCTATTTTTAGGTGTCTATCCTTATTTAGTTGCGTATTATGGGTTTGTTAAACTTGCTTGGGTATGGAATCCAATCATAGCTTTGTGCGCAATGTTTAGTATGATATTGATTATTCATATCTTTGGTAATTTCATATTTAAATGTAAATAATATAAATTAAATTTTTAATGGAGAAAAAAATGAGTGATGTAATTATTATTGGCTCTGGCCCAGCAGGTTGTACTGCGGCCATTTATGTGGCACGTGCTGGATATACCCCAGTTGTATTACATGGCAATCAAGCAGGTGGCCAGTTAATGACAACCACTGATGTTGAAAATTTTCCTGGTTTTCCAAATGGTATTATGGGGCCTCAGCTTTGTATGGATATGATTAAGCAGGCAGAAAAATTTGGAACAGAATTTAAAACAGAGTTAGTCAATAAAGTTGAGTATGGTAAAGAGGGCTCAAAGCATAAGGTTATTACTGATTCTGCAACTTACGAGGCTCATGCAGTTGTCATTGCCACCGGTTCGAGTGCTAAACTTTTAAGCCAGACAAAAGGCCATGATGATTATTGGGGCAAGGGGGTAAGTGCTTGTGCTACTTGTGATGGTTTTTTCTTTAGAGGTAAAGATGTTGCTGTAGTTGGCGGAGGGGATACTGCCATGGAAGAGGCTACTTATTTAGCTAAAATTTGCAATAAAGTGTATTTAATTCACCGTCGCAATGAGTTTCGTGCTTCTCAAGTAATGATAGATCGCTGTAAAGAAGTAGAGAATATTGAGATGATTACTCCAGTAGTTATTGATGAAATTACAGGGGATGATACTAAAGTTACAGGACTTAATATTAAAAATATGCAAGATGAATCAATTAGTAGTATATCTGTAGATGGGTTGTTTTATGCGATAGGTCATAATCCAAATACTTTAGCTTTTGGTGAAGAGTTAGCCAAAGACGAAGAGGGCTATGTTATTAATGATTATCGCACACAGACTAATATAGCAGGTGTCTTTTGTGCAGGAGATGTTGGCGATAAACTATATCGTCAAGGTATTGCTGCGGCTGGTTCTGGTTGTAAGGCAGGCATAGAAGCTATTCGTTATATAGAAAATTTATAATATAATTAAGGTGTAGCATTTTATGTTACACCTTAAATTTTATTTATGATGGTAAAGCGGGACCAAGGTTTCCCCATGACAATGATGCACCATTGCCAGGTGTATTAAATAAATCAATTCGGTCAAGTTGAGGTAAATCGGATAATAGTTGTTTTTTAATCCATTTTAAGGTGGATTCTAGCGAGCCATTACTGTTGCTTGTTAATGTGTCTAAGCGATGATGGTCTAATAGTATGTAGCTGGGCTTAAAGATACTTTTTACATCACCGTAATCAACTGTCCACCCCATTATTTTATCGAGTGGAGCAGATAAATGTAATCGGCATATATAGCTGTGGCCATGCATATTACGGGCTTTGTGATTTTTTGGAGCATCAGATAGTATTAATGCACTTTCAAAGCGTTGTTCTTTCCATATCCTATAATTAGTGCCATCAAAATGGCAACCTGCAGTAGCGGTTTCGTAAACAGTTATCCAGCTTAATGGAAGGGTATTTTTTAATTTATGCCAAATCCAAGCGGATAGCATTTCGCTAGTAGGATTTTCTAAGCCTTTTATATCATTAAGACATTTATAATTTAATTGATTAAATATATCCTGCCAAGCCCGATCTATAACCGCATAATTTATGCCCATATTTTGGTTGTCAGCTAATGTTTGATTGCAATGAATAACAACTTCAAAGCCGTGTCCGTGCATTCGTCCGCATTGGTGTCCTTTTTCCACATTTGGAAGATAGTGAGCGGATTCAAATCGGTATTTACGCCATATATGCAATTTGTTTTCAATGTCTAGGTCAACACCATTATCATCGGTGCTTTGTACACCAACTTGGGTTATATTTGGTATTTGTAATTGGTTGCGAATAAACCGGACGATATTTTCATCAGTTGGTATATCAATTATCTTGTTAAGATGGTTGTAATTAAGGGGGCTGATTGCACGGTTGATTTCTGTGGTTAACATATCAGATTCACCACCTTTAAAAGATTTCCAAGCTTGAGGAAGATTGGCAAATACTCTTGCAGAAAATGTATGGCCATGTAGCGCATTGGCAGGGTCAGATTCTTTAAATATGGGTATTTGTAGCGCGCTATGAAATTTAGCAGTAGAAATATATATTAATTGAGAGTTCATTTTATATCACCATTGATAATCTTTGATTTGTTCAGGGCTAAGCTCTTCTTGGCAATATTGTTTCATAACGCCTTCATTGATGAAACATTCAAATATATTGCCATCGATATGGTTGTCTTTAATCATAAGGCCCATAATTTTTAATGCCTGATTTAATGACATAGGTTGTTTATAAGGTCTGTCTTTAGCTGTTAATGCTTCAAAAATATCTGCTACCGCCATAATTCTTGCGGCTAAAGATAGGTCTTTTTTAGATTTGCCTTTGGGATATCCGCTACCGTCAAGTTTTTCATGGTGTGAGCCTGCTATTTCTGGTACGTGACATAAATCTTTTGGAAACGGCAATTCTTCAAGCATTTCTATCGAATGCACCACATGATCTTGAATAATTTGTCGCTCTTGATTATTGAGTGTTCCTTTGGCAATTTTTAAATTTTCACATTCCCATTGAGCTAGCAGTGGTTGTGTTTTATTGTTGATTGTGCATGGTATCTTTGCAATTTGATCTATTTTGGCTTGATCTTCTTTGCTCATAAATTCACTGCCAGTATTGGCATTCATAACAAAGTTTTGATTTTCTTCAATATCACTAACGTCAACTATAATATTTTTGCCCAGGGCTTTTTTTAATGCTGCTATTTCACGATCTCTTTTTAAAATTTCAAATCGTAAATTAATAGTTTCGGCACCATCTAAGATTGTTTCGAGTTTAGTTGCCTTACATAGTATATGATCTGGTGTGATAATTTTACCAATGTCATGTAGTTGCCCAGCAATGCGTATTTCTTCTAGTTGTTGTTGGTTAAACTTATAGGTTTTAAAAGGACCTGTTTTGATGTTGGATATTTTTTTGGCTATCATACAAGCTATTTTTGTTACTCGCCTGACATGACCTGTTTGAAATGCACTTTTAACATCGATAGCATTTGATATTGACGAAATAAATGAATACAAAAAGTTTTTTAAATCGGCAACTAACTGGGTATTGTTAATGGCGACGGCAGCTTGTGATGCCATTGCTTCAATTAATTTTTTATCTTCCTTATTAAAGGCAATAACTTTATTGTTGTCGTCTAATGCATTTAATAATTGTAAAACCCCAATAACATTATCTAAATGGTCTTTGAGCGGAACAACAATCATTGATTGTGATTTATATCCTGTCCGCGAGTCAAATTCTTTTGTGCCGGTAAAGTCAAAACGATTACATTTGTATACGTCGGCTACGTCAATAACCTCTCCTATAGTCGCTGCAGCAGTGCTTACGCTAGCTAAATTAGGATATTTGCCTATTTTCATAGGTAGGGGTGGCCATGTTATTTGGCTATGTGAAGCACCCATCCAAATTTTAAGTGTGGTATTGGCAACTATTTTAAAATGTAAATACTCATTTTTATTGTCTAGTATGTATAAGGTAGCTCCATCGGCGTGGGTTAATTCTTGGGCGCCGTTGACAATCAGTTCTAATAGTTTATTTAAATCTTTTTCGCTAGATAAAGCCGTATTGATTACTTGTAGACGGTTAAAGCGTATATCTTGATTTACTGGGCTCATTTACTTTCCTTGTTACACAGTGTTAAAGGCGGGTTAAATACCCGCCTTTATATTATTTCTGTAAACCAGGCTCAGTTGCAAGTTTTTGTTTGTTGCCAGATGTTGTTTCTGGAGTTTTAACATTTGTCGCTGGCTTAGCTGTTTTTGTTGCTATTTTTTTAGATGTTGCTTTTGGCATTGTGGATGATACGGGAACATCGTCCATTAAGCTTTTGTCCGAACTGCCCATTTTACCTAAAACAACAATTAAAACTAGCATTACTACAGCTAGTATAGCGGTAAATCTAGCTAATACATTAATAGTTTTTGTGCCAAAAATGGCCTCGCCTTGACCGCCGCCAAGCATACCTGCTACACCGTCGCCCTCGCTGCGTTGCATAAGCACAACGAGAATCATAATGATACAGCATAAAACATAAAAAATTTGTAGTGCAAGTAGCATATTATTTTTTAGCTATTATAAGTAGCAATACCTTTAAAAGAGTCAGCTTTTAGAGCAGCGCCACCAACAAGTGCACCGTCAATATCAGGTTGGTTCATAAGTTCTTTAGCGTTTTCAGGTTTTACACTGCCACCATATTGAATACGTACTTTTTGAGCTAGCTCATCGCTGTATAGATTGGCAAGAATTTGACGTGCTTGAGCATGTGTTTCTTGAGCCATTTCAGGTGTAGCAACTTTACCAGTTCCTATTGCCCATACTGGTTCGTAAGCTACGGTTATTTTTTCCATATCTTCGGCACTAATGCCGTCAAGGGCAGCGGTTAGCTGTGTTTTAATTACTTTTTCAGTAATGCCACCTTCGCGTTCTTCTAAAGTTTCTCCAATGCATAAAATTGGCAATAAGCCTTCCGCTAGGATTTTTTTAGTTTTTGCATTTACGATAGCGTCTGTTTCGCCAAAAATGGTGCGACGTTCAGAATGGCCAACTAATGCATAAGTTGCGCCTACAGCTTTTACCATTTCAGTTGTTACTTCACCAGTAAATGCACCTTCGTTGTTTTCAGAACAATTTTGCGAACCGACACCTATGTTTGAACCAGCTAATATCTTAGCAACGCCTTCAAGGGCAATGGGGTTAGTGCATACTGCTAAATCAACGTCATTAATGTCCGCTAAGGCTTCTTTTAATTCAGTGGCATAAGCACGAGCCTTATCGGCAGTAAAAAACATTTTCCAATTTCCAGCGATAAAAATTTTTCTCATAATATTACTCCTTAGTTGTTTTGTGGTGTTGTAATAGGAAATGACCCAAGAACCTGTACTTGTTTAGCTATTTGACTGAGCTCTTTAATTAAATTAGCTACATTAGGATCTTCGGCATGACCGTTAAAGTCTATAAAGAAAATATAATCCCAAGCTCTAGTTCTTAATGGACGGGATTCTATTTTAGTTAATGTTACGTTATGCGTTTTAAAAGGTGATAGTATATTTATTAATGCTCCAACTTCATCATGGGCTTCAACAATAATTGATGTTCTATCTTTGCCAGTTGCACCTGCAAATGTATCGGCAATTACAAAAAATCTAGTAGTATTTTTACTATCATCTTCTATGTTTGTTTTAATTGTTTTTAAGCCATATAGTTCAACTGCTTCGATAGAGCATATTGCAGCAGAGCCTTCTTCGTCAACTACTAGCTGGGCTGCTTTAGTTGTGGAAGCGGTTTCAATTAGTTCTGCATCAGGGTAATGATTTGCCAAGTATTTGCGACATTGAGCAAACGGTTGAGGATGAGAATAAATCCTTTTTATTTTAGTGTCGCTTTTAACTGCCAAATTTTGATGAATTGCACAATAAATATCGGCACAAATTTTAAGGTTATTATCAGCTAACATATCTAATGTTTGATAGATAGATCCTTCCATAGAGTTCTCAGCAGGAACAACGCCATAGGCAATGGTGCCGCTTGAAACGGCTTTGAATACTTCTGGTATTGAGGCTTGTGCAACCGTTTCAATAGAGTTGCCAAATTTGGATTTGGCAGCTAAATGTGTAAAGCTTGCTTCGGGGCCTAAATAAGCAACTTTAATAGGTTTTTCCATAGCAATAGATGCCGACATTATTTCTCGCCATATATTACGCATCATAAAATCAGGTATTTTTTGTCCCGCTTCTTGATTTAGTTTTGTAATTTTGTCATATACAGCTTTTTCACGGTCTGGGGCAAATGGGTTTGCATTGTTTTTATGTTTTAAAGCACCGATTTGTTTTACAATATTAGAGCGTTCACTAAGGATAGATACTAACCGTTGGTCAATTTCGTCGATATTTTGTCGTAAATCCTTTAAACTCATACGGTTACACTATCCAAAAACATTAATAAAGGCGTTATTGTAGTGGTTATGATTTCAGTGTCAATGAATTAAGATTTATAGACTAAGACTGATATTAGACAGTATTATATTATTTGCGTCTTTTGGTGTATTCTATAATTTTACTATTTGGCAGTTGGTCACTTGATGGGCCATTGCGTATAAAAAAGACTTTCATTTTTTTATGCTTTAAAAAAGCAGGTTTTGATGAACTCTAACATACTATAATGGCAATTTGCTTATCGCTAATAGTTATTATGTGCAACTTGAATATGTGGCAAATTCTGCACCAATATGTTCAGCAATAAGATTTTTAAAATGCAAATGACACCTATCCTCATTTTCAAATTTATCTTCATTTAGACCAAATGTCTCACCGCTATCTGTTACTCCAATTAAGATAATACCACCTTTAGTATTTAAAAAAGCAACAATACCTTTAAGCCATGCTGTTTCTATTTCTTTGCCAAACTATTGGTGTGTAGATTCATGCGCATGGTGGATTAAATTCGACAGTGTTGCTTTCACCAATTTTAATAATATCTTTGATACTTTCTATGGGGTTGTTTGTGTCAAATAGGTTTGCAGTAACAGAGAGGGCAATATTTTTTTTACCAGCCATAATGCCCCATATAATTGCTATATGGGGCATTATTGTTAAGTTAGTTTTAAATCTATTTCGACATCGGCATCGTAGTCGACGCCTTCAAAGCCAAAACCAAAAAGCGAGAGAAATTCTTGCTTGTAGCCTTCGATGTCTGTGATTTCAGTGATGTTATCAGAATCTAAATTGTCCCATATTTTGCCTATTTCTTCTTGAACATCTTCACGCATTTCTAAATCATCAACTCTTATACGTCCTTTTTCGTCCAATAAAGGCTCTTGTCCAGAAAATAATTTACTGGCAAACAACCGGTAACATTGTTCGATGCATCCTTCTTGAATGCCTTTATCTTTCATTACTCTATATAATAATGAAATATATAAAGGCATAACGGGAATGGCCGAGCTAGATTGAGTTACTAAAGCTTTGTTGACAGAAGCGTAAGCTTTGCCATTAATGTCTTTTAAAAGCTCGGTGATTTCAGGAGCTGTGGCTTCTAGATGGTCTTTTGCTCCGCCGATTGTGCCTTTACCGTATATGGATTGGGTAATTTTTGGGCCTCTATAGCTATATGCTACTGTGAGGCAGTCTTCTGCTAAAACATTGGCTTCTTTTAACGCCTTCATCCACATAAACCAATCTTCACCACCCATTACTATTTTTGTATGCTCAATTTCTTCTTCAGAGGCGGTTTCTATTGATACTGGTGTTACTTTACAATTGTTGACATCTAAAGTTTTACACTCATATTTTTTTTCGATGGGTTTTAAAACAGATGCGTAGTTTATGCCTGTATCAGGGTGTGTTCTTCTTGGTGAGGCCAATGAGTATATGACTAAGTCCACAGATTTCATGGAAGATTTAATTTCTTCGATGGTTTGCTGTTTAAGTTCGTTAGAAAAAGCGTCACCGTTTATGCTTTTGGCGTACAATCCTTTTGCTCTTGCTTTTTCTTCAAAAGCTACCGAGTTGTACCAGCCTGCAGATGCGGGGCGTTTTTTCTTGGTGTCGGCAGGGCGTTCAAAGAAGACTCCTAATGTGTCTGCTCCGTATCCAAATGCAGCGGTTATGCGTGATGCTAAACCATAACCATTTGATGCGCCTATAACTAACACTCGGCTTGGGCCCTTGCCTGCTTTGGGTTGGGCTTCAATGTAATCGATTTGCTGCTGTACATTTGCGGCACACCCTTGTGGGTGAGCTGTTGTACATAGAAATCCACGTATTTTTGGTCGTACTATCATTTTAGATATTCTATGTTTTTAAAGTTAAAATACAAGAGGCTTTATTTCTTTATTTTGAGATGATAGAATAAGGTTTTAGTTCTGCTGCTCTTTGTGGTTTGGACATAATCCAGCATAAAGGACGTGTAAATGAAATTTGATGAAATTAACTTAAAACCCGAGCTTCAGAAGGCTTTTAAAAAAATGGGTTTCACCGATTTAACCCCTATTCAAGAAAAAACTTTACCTTTGGTAATGGATGGTAAAGATATATTAGGTATTGCTCAAACAGGTTCTGGTAAGACGTCTGCTTGTGCAGTGCCAGTAGTTCAACGGGTTGACGATACTAAAAATACCTTGCAAGCTTTGATTTTAGTGCCTACAAGGGAGCTTGCTTTACAATATGAAGAAGAGGTTTCGAGGGTTGCTAAATTTAGTAAGGTAAAGGCGTTTGCTGTGTGTGGCGGTATGGATATGTCTCCTCAGTTGGCAAAGCTTAAAGATGGTGTCCATATATTAGTAGCTACTCCGGGTAGGTTGATAGATATGTTGTATAATACTGATTTAAAGTTATCTGATGTTGCTACGGTTGTGTTGGATGAGGCTGATGAGATGTTGAAAATGGGTTTTGTTGAGGATGTTGATTTTATTATGTCCTGTCTTGTGCATAAGCATCAGACTTTGCTGTTTTCAGCTACGATGCCCAAAGAAATAGAGCGTTTGACAAAAGCTATATTGCATGAGCCTGTTACAGTTCGTTTGACTACAGGTGAAAAGAGAATGCCCACTAGTTTGGAACATTTTTTTAAAAAGGTGCATTGGAAAGAACGTTTAAATGATTTGTTTCAATACTTAGAGACGGAACAGGTGGGTCAAGCTATACTATTTGTTAATAGTCGCGATAAAGTTACGGAATTATCTAGCGCATTAAATAAAAAATTTGATTCAGTTGAATGTATTCATGGTGGTTTGGAGCAAATTAAAAGATCTAATATTTTTAATAAATTTAAAAGTAAAAAAATCAAATTTATGGTAGCTACAGATGTTGCTGGTAGGGGTTTAGATTTTGATCATGTAACCCATGTAATTAATTATGATTTTCCTTTTAATTTAGAATCTTATACGCACAGAACGGGGCGTGCAGGACGTATGGGGCGCAAGGGTGTGGCTTTGACTTATGTGGGTAATAGGGATTTGTTTGAGGTGAAAAAATTAGAAGATAAATTGCAGTTAGATGCTAAATGGCTTGGAGTACAGCCAGATTTGTCTAAGGCTAAGAAACAGTCGGGGGCGTTTCAAGGTGGTAAAAAAGGTGTTTACAAAAAACACAGATCTAAGTCTGCGAGATAGGTAAAGCGTCTACGCACGATAATCCAATTTATATAGTCGATGATATTGTACATTATACAGTTGCAAATATGCCAGGGGCAGTTGCGCTTTCTTCTGCATAGGCACTTACCAGTACGACGTTGTCGTATGGTGTAAGTTAAGTATTGCTGATAACGGGGCTGAAAAAAGCTTGTTTGCTAAATAGTGGCTTGTTAAAAGGTTTAAATGTTTATAAGGATAGTTGTGTGTATCGTTCGGTGGCCGACGGTTTAGGTGTTGGGTATGTTTCTGCAAATGAATTAATTGCTCGATATAAGATAGATATTAAAGCTCTTGATATTGTTTTTTTTTGAGCTATTATACTACGTGTGATATATGTAATATATCAGTTGTTTTATAATATATATTAGAAAGTTAACCCTTATTATTTAGGAGAAGATTATGGGGATATGTAAAAATGTAGCAGTAACAGTGTTAATGGTTGGTTTGTTAGCAACCACAGCTTTTGCAAGCGGTAAAGTAAATACGTGGGGTCGTGTTGATATAACCGGCTTAAGCCCACGGATAAAACTGGATATGGTTAGATCTGAAACTAGCAAACAGGTAAATTTTTTACGTCAAACTTGGCGCAAAAATTTAGCACCATATTGTTTGTCATCACATATTTTTTTTACTGAAGATGTGTGGCGTCATATTCGCTTAACTATTATGCCTGGAGCTAGCGGTGAAATAAATGTAATGTTTTTAGGTGCATATCGTCCTAAAGCTCAGGAAGAGGAATTTGGTTCGCCTTGGTATCAATACACCAATATCAAAATTAATGGTAATGAAGTCAATTTAGAAGATGATACAAATTGGAAATTTAAAGGTGGTTCAAAGTTTATTAATGCAGTTGGACCAAACGGTGAAAATGTCAAATGTGTATTGGGCAAAGTGCACTCTAATGCTGTATATCGTGCTCCGGCTATAAAGAACACTAAAATGGTTATCGAATTTGACGTAAAATTAAATAAAATAGCTAAATAATACAAGTTAATTATATAATTAATAAAAAAGGCCTCAATGTAATGTTGAGGCCTTTTTTATTAGTCTTTTAATATTTTTAAATTATTAGGTAACACAAAGTATGGCATACATTGTTTGTAGACTAATTTATTTTTATAAAATAATAATTTACCTGCTTCTTGGGCACTTTTTTCAAAAAGACGATAATGTCTACGCCAATTCATTTTATCATTTTCATCTTTGTATATCATTGCTTTTTCTCGTGCTTCTTTTGATTTATGTCTAAAATCCCATCGGCATCTGGCAAAAGCTGCTACAAAGGTGTCGCTTGTGACCCAGTTAGAACCTGCCGAAGCAATGCAACTATCCCATCTAAAATCTGATAGGCAATCTACAAGCTGATAACGCAAACCCATATTGTTATTAATAAACATAGGTAATATAAGTCTCCCCTCTGAAGAGTCTGTGGCAGGCTCCATACTAAAGCCTGTTTGTCCACCGCCTGGAGCTATAATGCAGATAGCAGGACATGATGTTATTAATGAGTTTTTGCGTGCTTTATGGGGTATTAATGTTAAATCAAAGAGGCTGGGATCATTATGTAAAATATTGTTTAGGTTGTTTGAAACTTGTTTAACAGTGCTAATTTGAGGTTTATTGACTTGTAATTCTTCTGCTAAAACTTCTGGAATATGCGATTCTTTTAGTTTATTCATAAGTCGTATTTTGGCGCGTAGATTTTTAACTTCTTTAGAAATCCAATGTTTTTGTGGAAATTCATCTGTAAAATGATTTTTTTCAAAATCGCCAGATAAGTTTTCTTGCATCTCTATTATCTTTTTTAGCATCGTTTTAGCACGACTTTTTTTGATGCGCGCACTATGGGCTAATTCATCGATTTGATCATATTTTTCTCTATTTGACTTTTTAGTTTCTTTTAATTGTTGTAAATAATATTTATGATCACGACTTGTATCTTGAATACGTTGGTTTAACACTTCTATTTGTTGTGTATAAATCCGTTCTAATCTATATTCTGTTGCTACTCTTCGCAAGATTCTATCTTGTTTCCATTCTGTTGAGCCACGTTGGTTGAGTTCCATAAATTCATCAAAACTGGGCGCTACTTTATGTTTTATTAATAATTCGATTAATTCATCAAAATATACACAATGCATTTCTTGGTGGTTAAATTTAAAATTAATAGAGCGTATTTTCATAATCTCCGGTATATAAGCTTTGGCATTTTTTGGCATATTAATTAGTTGCTCAGGTACTTTTCCACATCTTAAAAATTGACGTAGTGCCATAGCACGTTTATTTTTTTTATTTGCTAAATCACCCCATAAAATTGCGATATCTGTATATAAGTGCCAAAATTCATCAATGATATTTAAATTTAAATCATTAATTTCTAAATCTATAAAGCTTGCCCAACTGTGTTGATATTTTAATAAGTATCTTTTTAAGGCAATGTCAGCTTCGTTGGTTAATTTGTCTTGTTTATTTAATTTTAATGATGTGTCAGTTTCTATCCGGTTTTTTAAATTTTTAATAAAATCTGTTAAAAATTTTTGCAATTCATTTCTAAATAGGATCTTAGATATGTAATTAATTGCAGAATTAACTTCTATCCCCCAGATATTAAGGCAACTTTGACCAAGTTTGCTATAACTGATGGTTTGGCATATTTCTAAGCGTGTTTTATATATATTTTTGACAATTTCGCTTTGTTCTTCAATTAATAAATTAATTTGATCCCATTGCGCGGATAAATTTGCACTATTTTTAGGACAAGGTTTTGTGGGGTATGGTTTGAAATTGTTTAAAGAATTACGATAGTTTAGTATGGTTTTATGCCATCGTTTTATCTGAATATGTAATGTATGTAATGGGGAATCGGCTGCAAATCCTGCGCTAAGTTTTTCTAGGTATGACGAATAGGCTTTGAATTGATGTAATAATTCTAAGTATGTTTCAAACAGTTTATCGATGCCAAGTTGCGTGGTTGTATTAGTATGATTAATGTTTGTGTTAATGGCGTTTTGTTTTGTTACGGTGTTTTTTGTTATGGGTATTTCTAATTTAAATTGTGTATTTAATACATTTTTCCAATTATTTTTTGATATTAAAATTGGTTTGGTGTCCATCATTTTTTCTAATACCACCGCTATTCTATGGTATTCTTTGGGAGAATCTATATCGGCCCATACAAATATAAAATCGGCATTTTTTACCCGTTCTTTAAATGTCGAAACTTCTTCTCGGTTTTGCATAGAAGGGATTTGGCAAGTTCTAGGTATTGCCCCATACTTACTTAAAGTGCTTTCTAAGCTGGAATAATTTGTATTTGGAGGGATAATTAAAATTATATGTTTATCTGTTAAATTAAAATCTATTAAATCATTGTTTTGTTTATTGTGTTTTCTTGTGTCTATGCTGGCAGTTATTGGTTTTATCTGTTTTATCAATCTTTGTTGTATTTCAATTTTAATTTTATCTGATGATCCGGCGATGATTTCGATATGGGGCAGAGTATACATTAAACGTAAAAATTTGCCTAAGCCAGATTCTTTACTTGGTGGGTTTTCCCAAATAATTAGGGCTTGCTCTTTAAAAATATCCAAAGAAATATTATTGTCGATAGTTTTAATTTGTTTAACCTTCTCAGCCAACTTTTTTATAATAGTGCTTTTAAGAATATTGTTAGTTTTTAAATAAACAGTGGTATTGTTCATAATTTATTGTTTTAGGTTATAAAGAACTCTCTTAACAAATTGGTTGCATATGAGCCTTTCGGTAAGCTAAATTGAAAGCTTAATCCTTGTGGGTGTTGGGTTATATCTAGTGCATTTAACCAGATAATTCCCATACGTCTACTTCCTGGTAGACGAGCTTTTTTAAATAATTCACTGTCTATACCTTCTTGAATAAATATTTGTGTTTCAATTTCAGCAGGTTTACCTTGTGTTGGTGGTATTTTATAGCCAGGTAATGCGCCTGTATAACATATTTCACGATTTTCAAAACGTTGTTGTTCGATAGTTGGTTCTTCTACAGTAAATAATCCGCCACGTTGTGTGCCTTTGGCTAAATCTCCAGCTAAAATATTTTGGTAATCCCCATTTTCAATGCGAGTTTTGAGCCATAAATTAAAAATATAACTTTGATATGCACTGTGTAATAAATCGCGTAAGTTGCGCTTGCGTTCGCGATATTCGCCGTTTAGCAATGCTTTGCCTTTGTTGATGTTTTTTTCGTGAAATCCAAAACGCTGTTCACCAAAAAAGTTTGGTAAACCGTATTTTAAAATGGTTTTTTTAATTGGTAAAATATCATCTAACAATGCACCGGTATGCACATTGATTATAAATCTATTACCTAACAAATGCCCCATTCTTAATTTGTTGATATGCCTACCATAGCTATTGATTTTGTATGGTAGGGCATCTTTTATTTTTTTGATTAGGTCGTCTTCGTTATCGTGTGGTAAATTGATACTAAAGGTTTGTGTAGTAGTAGCCCATTTATCTTTACGTCCAGCACAACCTATATCACGACTGCGAATGTTTAACAGTTTACTCAGGTTTTCTAAAACCTGAGTGGTGCTTTCTTCTTGGCGCGTTAATGAGATATACAAGTGGTCTCCATGTCCAACGGGTTTGTAAAGCGGTATTTCTGAGACGATAAAGTCTTGAGCAGTGGTTTTAATTTCGCCTTTTTGGCGTAAATTTTGATGTAGGTAGGGCAGGCTTTGTATATGGTTAATTGGCATAATTTATAATTTTTTAATTTTCGATATGGTATCAGTAGTCGATGGGCAATTATGTTTGTCTATTAAATGCAATCGGCCGTTTAACTCACGCATTACGGGGGCTTCTACACAATCTTGACCATAGGTAGCATCATTGATGTGTACGTTTGGTCGTAATTCTCGCAGTAGTTCTACAGGTGTTTCTTCGTCAAATTCAGTGATAAAATCAACCATGCCCATGGCGGCCATTACGGCAGATCGAGAATGTAAATTGTTAATGGGTCGGTCTGAACCTTTAGATCGTTTGATTGATTGATCGGTGTTTAGCGCCACTACTAAATAGTCTGCTTGGGCTTTGGCTTGATTTAAAATAAAAATATGACCTGGGTGAATAATATCAAAGCATCCGTTTAAAGTAGCTACGGTGTGTCCTTTTTGTTGTAGTTCAGCAATAATATTAGCTAGTTGAGGTCGTGTTTTAATTTTAGAATCATCTGTTTTAAAGGCAGAGCTTAATTGACTGGCAGTGATGGCAGCGCAACCCACCTGCGCTACAGCAATGCCAGCAGCATGATTGGCTAAATTCATAGCTTCAATGGTTGGCAATTGTACGGCTAAGCCCATTGCTAGGGTTGCGATAACGGTATCGCCTGCTCCAGTAACATCAAAAACATCTCTAGCTACAGTAGGCACATGGGTGGCTTTGCCGTTTTTGGGTGTAAATAACATACCTTTTTCACTTAGGGTCATTAATATATCACAGTTGGTGTTTTTGACTAATGTAGAGGCAACTTCGTCGATACTTGCTAGAGCATCGCATCCGCTCATACCGTAGGCTTCTTTGCGGTTTGGTGTCAACAAAGCAGAATGTGGATATAGATGAGTATTTTGTGGCTTAGGATCAATTAAAACAGTTTTGCCTTGATTGATTAAATCTGACAACATCATACAAAGCTCTTTGGTGATAATGCCTTTGGCGTAGTCAGAAAGTATGATAATATCGGCAGAGGCTGCCAAAGATTTAGCTTTTTCAATTAATTCTTTATGATCGTATTGAGCTGCTTTATCTTCAAAATCAACACGCATTAATTGTTGATGTTGGGCTATTACTCTGCTTTTGCGTATTGTAGTAACATTGTCTATCCGCAAGACTCCTTCTGTGTCAATGCCTCTGTTTTGCATTTCTTGACATAAAATGTCGCCATCGCGGTCTTTACCAATTATTCCGCACATTAATGCTCGTCCGCCTAGAGATGCTATATTGCTGGCGACATTGGCAGAGCCTCCGGGGATGTATTCTTCTTTAGTTACTTTGACTATGGGTATGGGGCCTTCGGGACTTATGCGTTCTACAGTTCCATAGGTATATTTATCCAACATAATATCACCAATGACCAAAACTGTAGCATCGCCAAAGGCACATAGAGCATTTTGATACATAAAAATCTCAATAGAAAAAAATTATATTATACTAAACTCGCCAGAAGAATAGAAGTATGTTACAATTTGTTCTATGAAATTAACTTCTCAAGAAATAATAAAACGTAAGGGTTGTACCCCTATAGCGGTCTTGACGGCATATTCGGCAGTTATGGCACAATATTTAGAGCTAGCGGATATACCAATGATTTTAGTGGGCGATTCTGTTGCTATGGTTGAACTTGGCTTTAAAGCTACAAGTGATATTGATATGGCGACTATGTGTCATCATATCAGCGCCGTTAGACGAGGTGCTCCAGATACTCACATTATTGGTGATATGCCTTATGGTAGTGATGTAACTGTTAATTTGGCTTTGAAAAATGCTAAGATGTTGATTGAAGCGGGTGCAGATTCTGTAAAAATTGAAGGCCCTCGTTTACAAGAAATTAAGGCTATTGTGGCTTCTGGTATAGATGTGGTTGCGCATACGGGTCTGTTGCCTCAAACAGCCAAAAATTTCAAACAGGTGGGGCGTAATCCTGCCGAGGCGCAAACAGTTAAAAATGATGCAAAGGCGCTGGAGTTATCTGGATGTTTTGCCATTGTTTTAGAGCATATCCCAGATGATTTAGCGCAAGAAATAACTACCGATTTATCTATCCCAACTATTGGAATAGGCGCTGGTAATAGTTGTGATGGACAAGTTTTAGTGTTAAATGATATGCTTGGTTTAAGCGATAGAAAACCTCCTTTTGTGAAAACATATGCGCAATTAGGTAAAACAGTTAAAGATGCAGTATTAAATTACCGTATTGATGTAGAGACTAGAGACTTTCCAAATCATGGATAATATTGCCGCCATTGCTACTGGTAACCAGTATTCTGAGTTAGGTATAATACGCCTTAGCGGATCTAGTGTGGTGTCCGCATTGAATGGTTTTATAGATGTTGTAGATTATAAACCGCGTATGTATACGCCTTGTTATTTTACGCTCAAAGATAATATCGCATATCCTGCTGGTATTGTGTATTTTAAGGCTCCACATAGTTATACAGGAGAAGACGTTATTGAGTTGCATTTGCCAGGAAATCCTGTGCTATTAGATGATGTTTGTCGAGAATTATTTAAAGCAGATGTTGAACCTGCCCAACCGGGAGAGTTTACTAAGCGTGCTTTTTTAAATGGTAAAATGGATTTAACCCAAGCTCGTTCAGTAATGCAATTAATTCAGTCCAGTGACGAATCTCAGCGCAGACATGCGCTTACCATGTTAGAGGGTGATACTTCAGATAAATTGCAAAAAATAGCTGAAGGTTTAGTGTCGGTGATAGGTTTGTTGCAAGCTAGTTTAGAATTTAGCCCAGATGAAATAGGTGCTATAGATGCACAAGAAATACATCAATTATTAAAAAATATTATTAAAATGTGTCAAGAAACAACTCCTAGTGAAGGTAGTCAACGTAGTGGTAATTTTACAAGAGTGTTAATAACAGGTGCAAGCAATACTGGCAAATCATCATTATTTAATGCTTTATGTAAGAAACGGCGTTCATTTGTTAGTCCAGAGCCACATTCTACCCGTGATTCAATAGAAGCTGTTTTGGATATAGGCAGTGGACAGGTTTGTTTAGTTGATAGTTGTGGAACGCACTTAGCTGATGATGAATTTCGATATGGTTTACAAAAACAGTATCGCAATTTGATAGAACAAGCAGATGTAGCCATTGTATGTTTTAACGGCTCTACAGCAATAGATTTAGAGCAAATAAATTATTATAAAAACATTAATTTACCTAAAATAGCAATAATAACCCATCGGAATACAGATTTAGATTTAGACAATATGTTATTTATTGATTTAATTACAGGTGATGGCTTAGGTGCACTTAATAATGCTTTAATTGATATTGTATCCAAAACTAACACGGCATCTTTAGGTGCGCAGTGGTCAAAATCACATGCTGATATTTTAGAACGCTTAGAGCAGGCTTTAGAAATGTTGCAAAATGATGAGCCTGAAGAATTTGCGGTTACGTTTTTAGAGGAGGCCAAGGATATTTTAGATAATTTACGCGGTTCAGAAGTAAGTGAAGATATTTTAGATGGTGTTTTTAAGCGTTTTTGTGTAGGAAAATAATGCAACGAATATTAGGTGTAGACTTAGGCAGTAGAAGAGTTGGTTTGGCCATAAGTGATTCGCTAGGTGTAACGGCGCAGCGATTAGAAACTTTACAAGTTACAAATTTAAATCAGGCTGTCGATGGCTTGGTGGCAATTTTAAAAGAAAAACAATGTCAGATTATGGTGTTGGGTTTACCTAAAAATATGGATGGTAGCGAGGGCGAAAAAGCCAAAGAGTCCAAAAAATGCGCAACAAAAATACATGAGAAAATAGATGTTCAAATAGAGTTTATCGATGAAAGGCTTACAACAGTAATCGCTCATAAAGCTATTATTGCAACCGTTGGTAAGCAGAAAACACGTCGTAAAAAACGTAAAGAAGAAGTCGACGGCATAGCTGCTCAGCTTATTTTACAATCTTATTTAGACTCTAAACGTCCAGTTTTGGATTTACACGATCCATTTACACAAGAATTTTCAGATTAATCACCCAAGCGTATCGGGGTATTTTTTTCTAAGAGCTTGTTCTACCTCAGGGGTTACAAAAGGTGATAAATCGCCGCCATGTTTAGCGATTTCGCGGATTAGCCTAGAGCTAATATGTGCCATATCTTGACTGGACATAATAAATGCTGTTTCTATTGTTTCGTTTGATAGCTTACGGTTTGTTATTGCCATTTGAAACTCATATTCAAAATCACTATAGGTTCGTAATCCGCGCACTATTCTTGAACAACCAATAGATTTTACAAAGTCCACAACCATGCCAGAAAACGGCATAACACTAACATGATGGTTGTTTTTAAAAACAAGTTCAGCTATTGCAACTCGTTCATTTAGATTTAGTAATGGGGATTTTTCTTTGTTGTCGGCAATACTGATTACAACATCACCAAATAAATCAATAGCACGATTTACTAAATCGATATGGCCTTTGGTGATAGGATCAAATGTACCTGGGTATACTACGTTGTTTTTATTCATGGCGTGATTATATGCTTTTTTATTGGTTTGCCAAGATTACTTCAGCTTGGATTAAATCTTCAGGGGTTGTGATTTTTATATTATCATAATTGCCTTGGATAATATTAATGTCAAAACCTTGAGCTTCGACTATAGAACAATCATCTGTATAGTGTTTGTTGGGCGTTAATGAATTGTTGCAAGATATAAATATATCACGCTTAAATACCTGCGGTGTTTGGGCTTGAAATACTGTTGCACGATTAGGAGTATTAATAACTATACCAGATGGGGACACTATTTTGATGGTATCTTTTGCAAAAACTCCTACGAGAGCAGTGTTTTTTAAAAACGCAGTTTTAAAAGCCTCTAGTATGGTTGTTTGTTTGACAAATGGGCGCACGGCATCGTGGACAGCAATTACATCAACATTATCAATAACAGCTTTGACGCCATTTTGGACAGATAAATATCGTTCAGCACCACCTTCAATAATATCCCATTGCCATTGAGAACAGGAAGCTTTATTAATATTTTTTAATAATTTAGCCATATATGCCATTTCTTCAGTTCGGCAGACTAAAATTATTTGTTGAGTTTCTTTTAAAGAGGCAAATAGATTTATGGTGTGTTCTAGTATAGGTTTGCCGTGTAGGTTCAGCATGGTTTTGTTTTTGTCGTAGCCCATACGACTACCTAATCCAGCGGCAGGTATAATAATTGATGCCTTTATATTAGTCATTATTTTTTATAGATTTTATCAGGATTTACAAGTGGTTTACCTTGAACTTCGCTTGTGCCATCAAAATTTATTTTGGTAAAAAAACAAGATCTGTAACCTTTATGACAAGCGGCACCAGTTTGGCGTATTTTAATTAGGAGAGTATCCTTATCGCAGTCATAGTACATAGATTCTACATCTTGAGTATGTCCAGATGATTCACCCTTAATCCAAAAGCTTTGCCTTGAGCGTGACCAATATGTTGCTTTGCGTGTTTGGCAGGTACGTTTAAAAGCTTCTTCGTTCATCCATGCCATCATTAATATATCGCCATTTTCGGCGTCTTGAGCTATTACAGGTATTAATCCTTGTTCATTGTATTTTAATTTAATCATTTTTTCTCTTTAAATATAATTATATTCTTAATGTTTTAATTTACTTGGGTAAAATAGTCCAGTTAATTTAAAAATTAAATTTATTGACAGGGTTATGTTGCTCAGTAGAATACTGTGTTTTACAGAAGGTTCCATGGTGGAACTTTAAAAGGAGACTGTACGTGAAAAAGCCCAAATACCTAGAGATCAAACCAGATGAGAAATACAATTCTACACTGGTAGCCAAGTTTGTTAATAACTTGATGGTCGACGGAAAGAAAAGTGTTGCTTTCCGAGTAATGTACGATGCTCTTGATGTCATTGAGAAGAAAATCGAAGAAGATTCTCCTCTTGCTGTTTTCGAGAAAGCGTTGGACAACATCAAACCACAATTAGAAGTTAAATCTAAACGTGTTGGTGGTTCAACTTATCAAATTCCAATGGAAGTAAAACCAAAACGTCAGCAAACTTTAGCTATTCGCTGGATGCTTGCAGTAGTGCGTGGTGGTAAAGGTAAGCCAACTCATATTAAACTTGCTAATGAGTTAATGAGTGCTTATAAAAAAGAAGGTGCGGCATTTCGTAAACGCGAAGATACACACCGTATGGCTGAAGCTAATAAAGCTTTTGCTCACTTTCGATAGTAGTCAAAACATTACTAATAAAAAGCCCCAAGTTTTGGGGCTTTTTTTATGCAATAAAACAATGGTGATGGAGACTATTTGACTATGTAATATATTAAACTATAGATAATTTATAACATTGCAAAGGGGAAATTATGCGAAGTTTTAAGCTTATTTCAGGAAAGTAAAATTTTATGTGTGTCAAGTGTCATTATATTTTATCTATAAGGGATGTTCAGTTTTACAAGTTTAAATTTTTTTAAAAAGCAATCTGGCTCATGCTATGCTCAAAATGTGGCAACATAACTATGCCGTGCTGTTTTTAGATTTCTAATTGGCAAACGGTTATTGCTTAAAAGTGACTCCCAAAAATCGACTATAATATTTAGCCCACCATTTTGAGCCTAATTCTATAAAACGACTTGCTACATAGTCTTTTTAGCTCCTGTACTTGCTAGCGATACCGTTGTTTATGCAGGCACTTCAAAAGTCCTAACACTTTTGTTTGATAGATTTGTATTAATGGTTTTATCGTTATTTACTTTTGTGTTTTATAATTATTTAAGCTCATTAATAAATTCTACATCTAAACCAGTCTTTAACGATATAGTCTCAACATCTAAAACATCTAATAAATTTTTAGCTATTTCTATTTGTTTCTTTCTTTCGCCTTCTTCAAGTCCTTTTTGCATTCCTTTTTCAAGCCCTTTCTTTTCAGCAGTTTTTAAAGCATTTATCTCATCAAATTCTTTTAATGCTATGTATTCATATACTTCTAGCTCTTTTGAGTTCCAAGCCGTTTGAGTAACTATGTCAAATGCTTCTTTAAACTCTTCTATATTTTCGTACTCTTTTGGAATTATGCTTAAATCA
>JAMOSO010000013.1 GCA_027063065.1 Planctomycetota bacterium
TAACTCAAAAAAAAGACAGTTGCTAAGAAAAAAATCGACTATAATATTTGAATAAAAGGAGTCGAAAATGTCCAGAAAACGTCGTCAACACTCAGCAGAATTTAAGGCTAAAATGGCCTTAAAAGTTTTAAGTGATCAAAAAACATTAAGTGAACTAGCTGAGCAGTATGATATTTCACCATCAGTAATAACAAAGTAGAAATCAAAATTAGTTGAGCAGTCGTCAACATTATTTGCTAAAGGCGGTAGCCCATTAGATAAAAATGACAATCAAGTTGAAAGATTATATGCTAAAATAAGTAAATTAGAGATGGAGAATGATTTTTTATCCAAGGCGTTCGAGCCCTACCGGTCCCGATAAAGCACCAAATGATAAATAAATCATCAAAGTTTAAAATAACTAAAACATCTCAAGCTTCTTTGCTTGGTATTTCTAGAAGTAGTATCTCCAGGTCCTAAAACTACTAAAAAGACTAGTAAACACAAGGTTTACCCGTATTTATTAAAGGGCCTTACAATTGATCGTCCTAATCAAGTTTGGTGTACTGATATTACATATACACCTATGCCAAAAGGTCATATCTATTTGGTAGCTATTATGGATTGGTACAGCAGAAAAGTTTTAAGTTGGAGAATATCTAATACTTTGACTGCCGATTTTTGTGTCAGTGCATTAAAAGATGCTATTAGAAAATATAATATTCCTGAAATATTTAATACGGATCAAGGTTCACAATTTACTAGTGATGAATTTATAAAAACATTAAAAAATACTCGAAAAACAAAAATCAGTATGGATGGCAAAGGCTGTTGGGTTAATAATGTTTTTATAGAAAAATTGTGGAGATCGCTAAAATATGAAGAAGTCTATCTTAATGCATACGAATCCATCAATGAAGCAAAGCAGCGGATAAGTAAATATTTTAATAATTACAATACTTTTAGACCTCATGTAGCTATGGGTGAAATACGCTAGATGAGGTTTATTATAAAAAGGAGTTGAAACAAGTAGGATGAAATTTTATACTAAAAAATCAGTGGGAGACCTCTACGCAGTCGTTAATTAACTTTTTTAAATTTAATGGCTTTTTTCTTATTTACCACTGAATCTGTCCGTTGATTGGGGACCGCTTTAAAATTATCTTAGCAGTTATGTAAATTTATACAGTGCTTTAGGTGGCGGAAAAATTTATGAAGATGAAACTTCTCAATAGTATTATTTTAATTTGCGTTATCATTGGCAATAGCAATACCTTTGCCGACGAAACCTATCAAGAAGCTGTAGTGTTTTTTCAACAAAAACAATACGCCAAAGCTTTTCCTATTTTAAAAACTCAAGCCAAACAAGGTTTAAAAGAAGCCATGTATCGCTTGGCGTATTTATACCAAAATGGTTTGGGGGTCAAACAAGACTATGCTAAATCAGCCTATTGGTATCAACAAGTTGCTTCTGAGTTTAGCTATACCCTAACAGAAAAGTCAACAACACAAACAGTTAGTCAAAAATTACACGAGCAACTAAATCAAGCTACAATACTAAAAAAAAACACCTTTATCTTAACCAAAGTTGACACCTCATCATCAGAAGTAAAAAGTTTGTTAGAAGATTTTTTAAGCGACAATTTTTTTGGTTTAAGTCCTTACAAAAATAATTATTTTTTACCCTTCAGCCAATCTGACAATAAATATAGACGCGTATTTTCTGGCACCCATCCCAACAATTACACTGCCGATCAAAAAAACAACGATACCTATAACAGTGAAACCGAATTAGAATTTCAACTAAGTTTGCAAAAGATGCTAAGTTATAATCTATTTGGCTGGCAAGAAACTATCAATTTTGCTTATACGCAAAAAGTGTGGTGGCAAGCCTATAGCGAATCAGCACCGTTTAGAGAAACAAACTATCAACCAGAAATATTTATCACAATCCCTACCTCTAAATCTATCGATAAACTTATAAATTTAAAAGCTATGAAGTATGGATTTATTCATGAATCAAACGGTCAAGAAGGATATCGTTCACGTTCTTGGAATCGAGTATATATTACAGGTTTTTGGCAATTTAAAAATTTATTTGCCAGTACAAGACTCTGGCATAGACTTCAAGAACAAGACAAATACAGCGGCTATTATCAAGGTCAAATCCATCCCGAAACAGGACTTATCCATCCAAATGCAAGCGGAGATGACAATCCAGATATAGCGCACTATTTAGGATATGGTGATATCAGATTAAAATATTTATATAAACAACATCAATTTGGAAGTCTATTTAGATATAATTTTGGTGCCGGCGGTAAGCAAAGAGGAGCAATAGAATTAGATTGGTCTTATCCTTTTTTTGGCTCTAAAAATATTTTTTGGTATTCAAAAATATTTAGTGGATATGGTGAATCTTTAATAGACTACAACAGAAATATAAACAAAATTAGTTTTGGGTTTTCCTTTTCCCGTGGGTTATTTTAATTTAAGTTGGCATTTTACTATAGAAATAAAAACCAAATGCTAACAATATGCTAATAGGTAGATATAAAACTATAATAGGATTTATAGACGACAAAGTTGCCAACTGTATTAAAACCCAGCTAAATGCGTAGTAAGTCATAACCATTACAATGCAATGCCCCATAGATATTAAAAAATGTCCTTGACGGCTATTAAATAAAATAATCATACTCCATAAAAATAATAAAAATGAAGTTAAAGCCGTTAAAGGTCTGCTGATTAATTCGACATACGGCGAGCCTGAATTGTTAAGTTTTTTTAATTGAGCATTAGATAAAAATTCTGGACTCTTTCGATTTAACAATAAATCATCCATTGTTAAATTAATATTTAATTCCATTTTATCATAATGCTTGGACAACTCTGTGTCGCCAGCTTTTTGCATGCTGACATTAGTTAAAATCCATTTACTACCGTGTTTCTCTGCTGTTTCTGCACGTAAACGATATAGCCAATTACCATCTAAATCTAAACGTGTTACAAATAACACTGAAATACGATTCTCTTTTTTAAAAATAGTTTTAGCAAACCAAAAATTATACCCCATTTTATCTGATTTGCTTAAAGCTACATCTCTGGCAAGTCTGTCAAGTTGATTATCGCCGTGCATCTTAGCGCGGATAATTTCTAATTTATTAGACGCAATAGGAACTACTTGAGATTTTAATAAATAATCACCAACAGAAATTAAAAACGTAATAAATAATAAAGGTAATAATAATCTTTGCCGAGATATGCCAGAAGATAACATTGCCACTATTTCATGATGTCTATCTAAGCTAGATACAGCAAATAAACCAGAAATAACTGTGATAATCGGCAACAACCATTGACTTAATATGCCTGGCAAAATATAGGCATAATAAGTCAAGATAGAGTTCAATACTGGAACGTCTTTGATTTTTAAAAATTCATCAAAGCGACCAAATAAATCTAATATTATAAATAAAGCTACAATTAAAAAACTTAATACTGCAAAAGGTGCCACAAAAGCCGATAACACATATCGGTCTAAACGGCGCATCAAAAACATTTTTACTTAACCAGTTTAGAAATTTCTTTAAAATTTGGATGAGTACTAGCACCCATTGCCTCAAAGAAAAAAGATTCTACATTATAAGCATACGCTCCTGCGGATTTAATCCTATCAATACCATTAGCTTTATTTAACTGAGTTCGACTGGATAAACATTCTTCTAAAATAAAAACTTCATACCCCAAAGCCAATAAATCTACTGCAGTTTGCGCAACACAAACATGTGTTTCTATACCAGCTAAAATAATTTGTTTTACCGGGCTATCTTCTAGCCAAGATTTAAATTCGGATGATCCTAAAGCGGAAAAGGTAGTCTTATCAAAAACATTTGATACTTTTACTTTTTCTTGAATCACACTTACAGTCTCACCCAAGCCCTGTGGATATTGCTGTGTTACAATCACAGGAATATCCAAAATATTAGCCCCTTCAATAGCCTTTACAGTGTTGGCCACAACTGTTTCAAACCCATCAATTGCCGATGCAAAACGTTCTTGCAAATCAATAACTAATAGAGCACATAAATCCTTATTTATTTTTTTATTGTGTGTTATCATTTTAATCCGTATTCAGTAAAGTACTTTTTTTAGAACCAATAGTCAGTAACATTTCAATATTATTGGTTGTTTTTTCTATAGCGTTACTCATAAATTCCATAGCGCCTTGGGTGCTTTTTTCACTTACGACTTTGCGTAATATATGCATATTTTCTAATTCTTCAGGTACAACTATCAACTCCTCACGACGGGTACCAGATGGAGCAATATCAACTGCTGGCCATATACGTTTATTGGCTAATTTACGGTCTAAATGGATTTCCATATTACCTGTACCTTTAAATTCCTCAAAGATTACCTCATCCATTTTAGAGCCAGTATCAACTAATGCTGTAGCTAAAATAGTTAAGCTACCTGCCGTCTCACCTACAATATAACGAGCTGCTCCAAAAAAACGCTTGGGGCGGGTTAAAGCCATCGCGTCTATACCGCCTGATAAAATACGCCCTGTATGTGGGGTTTCCGCATTATATGCTCTACCTAAACGGGTGATAGAATCCAATAAAATTACTACGTCTTTACCAAACTCTACTAAACGTTTAGCCTTTTCAATACACATTTCTGCCACTTGCACGTGACGATCAGTAGGTTCATCAAATGTTGATGCAATAACCTCTCCATCAACTTCTCTACGCATTTCTGTAACTTCTTCTGGGCGTTCATCAATTAATAAAACCATTAATTCACACTCGGGATTATTTTGCGAAATACTAGCCGCAATATCCTTTAAAAACATAGTTTTACCCGTACGTGGAGGCGCAACAATCAAACCCCGTTGACCTTTGCCAATAGGTGTAATCAAATCCATTAAACGCATACCCATAGAATCTTTACGTTCTAAAATTAAACGCTCTGCTGGAAATTCTGGTACCATTTCTTCAAATGGCGTTTGTTTAAAAATAGTTGCTGGTGCTTCTCCATTAATCGCTTCTACTTTTAACATTGCAAAGTAACGCTCTCCGTGTTTAGGAGGACGTATTTGCCCAGCTGTAAAATGACCTGTTTTTAAACCAAAACGCTTAATTTGTGAAGGTGATACATAGATATCATCAGCACAAGGTAAATAATTTTGCTCGGAACTGCGTAAAAAACCATAACCATCTGGTAAAATTTCTAACACGCCCTCACCGTATAATAATCCAGCCTTGTGCACACGAGCTTTCATAATAGTAAAAACTAAATCTTGTTTACTAAGACCCTTGTAGTCTTCTAGTTCTTCTTCTTCAGCCAATTTATACAATTCTGTAGAAGGCATTTTTTGCAATTCTGCAACGTGCAAAACATTTTTTTTAGCCTCTTCATAACGAGCGTTTACTGCTTCTGGATCGGCGAGAGCTTCTTGCTTTAATTGCTCGCGCTCACTATCACAACGAGATGCTAGTTCACCCGATACGTGAGGGCCTGCTGCTCGATTGCCATTTACAGGACGATTATTGCCAGTACGACCTCGTGGCGCATAATATTTTTTGCGACCTCGAGGCACAGTTTGTGGTCTTGGTCCCGGTTTTCTGGCGGCGGGTTTGCTTGGTTCAGCCATCTACTTTATCTCCTCTAGTAGTGCTAATATATCTTGGTGTAATTTGTCAATGGAGCCATCATTCATAAGAATACTATGGCAATTTTTTCGTTTTGCATGATATGGTTCTTGATATTTTTCTCGTTTAAGAAAGTCTTGCTTGTTTACTCCTAAGCGGGTTATTCTTTGACATTTGGGAGCATCAACAAACCAGCATAGATTACAGATAGTATTTAAATTTAACTCAAAAAGAAGCGCGGCATCAATGACCACTTTGTCATATTTTTTCGCCTTTTTAATCACTTCCTGCTTTAATATTGGGTGAGTTATTTTGTTTAAACATTTAACTGATTCTGCACTGGTAAATGCCCTGTGAGCAAGAACTTGGCGGTTCACAACCTTATTCTCAACCACATCCTCCCCAAACTCTTGGGTAAGCATATACATTATTGTAGGATTTTGCAAGACTTTATGTCCAATTTTATCAACATTAATAATATTAAAATTCAAAGAAGCTAAAAAGTTACTAACTGTAGATTTCCCAGCTGCTATAGTGCCTGTTAAACCCAAAACTATTTTTTGCATTACACTATTTAATATCCATCCAATTTAAACCGGCAGAAATAGATACCTTTAATGGTACATCCAAGCCACCCACTGACTCCATAATATTTTTGATAAAAGATAATTCTTGTTCAACTTGATTTTTAGGCACTTCAAAAACCAATTCATCATGAATCTGAATTAATATTTCTGCATTAGTTTGACCACTTAATCTCGCTCTATGCAAGTCCACCATCACGCGCTTTATTAAATCTGCTGCGCTACCTTGAATAACAGTATTAACAGCGGTACGCTCGGCAAATGCACGCATATTTTTATTAGTTGCATTAATATCATTTAAAACACGTTGCCGACCAGACATTGTTGTAACCAAACCATTCTTACGAGCATCTTCAATAGTGCTATCAATAAAAGTCTTAATACTAGAAAAATAATTAAAATAAGCATCTATAAATTCTTGAGCATCACTGCGACTCATACCTGTTTCTTGTGCTAGACCAAAGGCCTGTTGCCCGTAAATAATACCAAAATTTACCGCTTTAGCATTGCGTCTTTGCTCTGAAGTAACCTGATCCAATGGTACAGAACAAACCTGAGAAGCGACCAAGGTATGAATATCTAAATCCTCATTAAACGCTTGTACTAATTTTGCATCTTTTGAAAAATGAGCCAATACACGCAATTCTATCTGAGAATAATCCGCTGCGATTAAAACCTTATCGGCACAGCTAGGTATAAACGCTCTGCGAATAGATCTGCCTAGCTCTGTACGAATCGGAATATTTTGCAAATTTGGATTGCGACATGATAGACGCCCTGTTTCTGTACCTGTTTGCATAAAAGATGTATGCAATCTATTGGTGTAAGGATTGATTAATTCTGGCAACGCTTCTATGTACGTACTTTGCAATTTTGCATAACTGCGATATTCTAACATTAAACGACATATCTCATGGTGCTTGGCCAACTTAGTTAAAACAGACACATTAGTGGAATATCCTGTTTTGGTTTTTTTGGGCGCTTTAATGCCCATTTTTTCAAATAAAATCTCACCCAATTGTTTTGGCGAATTTAAATTAAACTCCTGAGATGCTTCAAGGTAAATTTCCTGAGTTAAATCGGTCAACACTTCTGCTAAAGCACTACCCATCTCTTTTAAAATATCAATATCTAAAGCTACGCCACCATATTCCATATCCATCAAAACATCAACTAATGGCATCTCTAAATCTGTAAACAAATCTAATAATTGACGAGTTTGCAAATCACGTTTAAAAACCTCATACAATCGCAAGCAAGCATCTACATCTTCACAAGCATAAGAGCCAACCTTAGCTACTGGCAATGTATCCATGGTAACCTCTTTTTTGCCCTTTCCAATTAAATCAACAGTGGGTGTTTTGCCTAAATGCAAATATGTCGACACTAATGCGTCTAACTTGTACACTCTACTACTAGGATTTAACAACCATGCGGCTATCATAGTGTCAAATACCACGCCAGAAACTTCTATACCCACACTTCGCAATACCTGCTTATCAAACTTAGAATTTTGTGCTACCTTCAAAATATTGTCATTAGAAAACAACTGCTTTAATGGTTGGGCAATATCTTGCCAAGCCACTTTCGGTTGCCCTTCTGGGCTTAAAATAGGTATATAAACTGCCTTAGATGTTGTTTTACAAAACGATATACCAACAATTTGAGCACCTGGTATTTGCAAAGAATCCGTTTCTAAATCAAACGCCCAACACTCCGCTCTAGATAACTCATTAATCACCGCTAACGCCTGAGAGGTGTTTTGACAGATAACATACTCGCCATTAATCACTTCTTCCGCAACTTTGTCATTAGCATCTAATATTTGAGTTGGCGAACTACTAGGATCTAACAAATAGCGTAAAGTTTTAAGATTATATTTCTCAAAAAACTTTGTAACATCTGCCTTTGGCTTAAAGGGAAACTTATATTCTTGCATATCTATATCCATAGATACATCACAGTCAATTGTTACTAATTTATGGGACAAAAAAGCATCTTCACGATATTTCAATAAATTCTCTTTTAATTTTTTCGCCGTGATTTTATCTATATTCGCATAAATACCCTCTAGTGAACCATATTCTAATAATAGTTTAGTTGCAGTTTTAGGACCAACCGAGCGAACCCCTGGCACATTATCAGAAGTATCTCCAGCTAAAGCTAAAAAATCAATAAATTGCTTTGGGGTTAAAGACGTTTCGGCCAACATATCTTCTTGATTGATTATTTTTTTCTTAGCATATTTATACATCTTAATATTATTATCTATTAATTGCATAATATCTTTATCTTCTGTAACAATAAAAACATCACAATCTTGACTAGATGCTCTTTTTGCAATTGTACCAAGCAAATCATCCGCTTCAAAACCAGCTTTTATAGCTGTAGGGATACCCAAAACTTCAACTGCCTCTTTAACCAATGGCAACTGCACACGCAATTCTTCTGCAATAGGCTTTCGATTAGCTTTATAGTCGGGATACATTTCATGTCTAAAATTTTTACCCCCTGGATCAAATACTATAACCAAATAATCTGGTTGGCATTGACCAACTATCACATTTAAAACCTTTAAAAAGCCAAACAAAGCATTAGTAGGGATTCCTTCAGAATTAGTTAATGGCGGAGTAGCATAAAAAGAACGGAAAATATAAGCCGAAGCATCGACCACATAAAAAGATGGTGACATAAGGTACCTCAAGGACTGTAATTTGGGGATTATTTGAATTACAAAGCAGAATAGACAATAAAAGTAAAAGGGTCAATTAATTTATATTATTATATTGTAATAAATAATTAAACTAACAACAAAACGACTTTTAGATATTTATAAAGAGAAAAAATAATATTTTAAAATTGAAACTTCAAATCAATTCTACCTTTTTATTTGACAAAATGTGATTTCTTTCAAATAATGCAATCCTTATTCTTTCAGAAATGGAGATGTACCTTGAATAACGAACGTGGATCAGCACAGATAATATTAATTGTTTTCGTAGTTCTAACCCTTATTTTAAGTGGTGCAACTTATTCTTTATTTATGGCTAAAGAAAAATCTGCCAAGATAGAGGCTAAACAAAAAGCGCAAATAGACAATAGTTTAAATACTATGAAAAAACGTGAAGGAACTATTATAGACCTTAACGAAAAAATCAGCGAACTAACTCGCAACTATAATGATTTAAATCAAAGATATATTGATAACGTGCGTGCATTAACTGAAACTCGCGGTGAACGCAATGAAGCTTTGCAAGCACGAGATGAAGCAGAAAACTTATTAGATGAAGAAAAAGTAAAATTTCGTGATGAATTGACAGAACTAGAAAAACAACTGGCTCAAAATCGTGCTACAATGGAAAAATTAGAAGAAGAAATGGCTACTAAAGAAGAGCAACTAGAAGAAAAAGCTGCAGATTTAAAAGCTCAATCATTTGAAGAAATTAAAAAAGCTAAAGATAGTGTAAGTAACGCTCAACAAGAAATTAATCAATTAAAATCACGATTAGCCCACCTATCGTCTGACGAAGAAGTAAATTTTGATAAACCAACTGCAGATGGCAAAATCATATTTGCTGATTTTGACAATAAATTTGTTATTATTAATTTAAATGAATCTGATGGTGTAGTGCCTGATATGCCATTTGATGTGTTTGAATCTGGCAGTGGTGAAAACACCATCAAAAAAGGTCAAATACGCATTAAACAAGTTAAAAAAGACGTAAGTTATGCTGTTGTTGAAAATCTAAAAGATAACTTAAGACCCATTATTTCTGGTGACTTAATTGGCAACCCTGTATTTACACAGGGCATAGATCGTAAAAAAACTTTTGTATTAGATGGAGAGTTCACCACATATAATACTGGTGAAATTGCTGCATTAATTAAAGATTTTGGAGGCATAGTAGCCGAAGAAATCACTGTAAAAACTGATTTTGTAGTAGTGGGACTTAACCCAATTATGTTAAGAGAAGCAAAGCGTTTGCATATACCACTTATGAAAGAGGAACAATTATATCGTTTTATCCAGAAACGTTCTGGCAAATAAGGAGATCAGTATGAAAACTAAACAAAATTTATTAGTTGCTTTGGCTGTTGTTATTGCCTTAATCACTGGCTACTCGCTTAAACCAGAACCTGCGCTTGCCCAAGAAAGCTCCAATGGATATATATGTTTTAAACTTGATTCGGGTAGTGGTAAAAGTGAAGATTCTGCCTTTGCTTTAATTAGCACCAACCAAAAAACTATTATGATTTATAAAGTCAAATACCAAAAAGGCAAAAAAACATCGCTTGAATTAGATGCAACTAGATCTTTTAAATTTGATGAACAATTAGAAGAATGGAAAACAGAGCCAAAACTATCTATATTAGAGGCACAAATCAAAAAAATGGCTGCTAAAAGGAAATAAACAATGGCCGATTTTATCTCATTTGAAGAAGCCAAACAAGAACTAGGATTAAGCGATAAAGATTTACATTCTTTTATTGCCCAAGGCAAACTTTCGCCTAAACGCCAAGATGGTGTTGTACAATTTCCTGCTGATGAAATCAACGCTCTCAAAGAAGAACAAAACGATAGTATTTTGCTAGATATTGACGAAGAAGCCATCGTTTTAGATTTTGCAGATGATGAAATCATCTTAGAGATGCCAGATGATGAGCCAATCGTAATTGATGAACCTGAAATTATTATCGAAGAGCCAGAAGAAACTGTTATCCTAGAAGAACCAACAATTAGTCTTGACGAGCCAGAAACTATATCCTTAGAAGAACCTGAAAAAATCCATTTAGAAGATTCTAGCTCAGATACTGTCATCATTCTTGATGATGAAGAAGAAGACAGTAATAGCGATACAATTGTTTTAATCGATGAAGATGAAACCTCAGAAACTCAAACCATTGTTTTAAATGATGACGCTGAAAGTGATACCATTTTATTAGCCGATGAAGATGACGATAATGCGGCTACTGAAACCATTTCTTTAACTGATGATACTAATGCCGCTACAACTCAAAGTGATTTAACCATTGCTATGAGTGAAGAAGAAATGGTTGCGGAAAATGATGACGACTTAGCTATGGAATTAGCTGGTGGAGGACAAGTTAGCGCTATACCCGAAGGAGCATATGTAGTTACAGATATGCCACCTAGTATGATTGTAACTATACCTTTAATTTTAAGCTTTGTAATTTTAATCTTTGGTGGTATGATTTTATATCCCATGGTTAGCAATGCTTCCCCTGAAGTTGGGGATCCTTTTGTACCTAGTTATCTTGTTAGTTTACTTGATACTGTGCGCAATTGGTAAATCATAATTTTATAATAAAGCAGGAGTTTATATGTTATCCCTATTACACAAAGGTTCTTTATTGGCCTTGGTTGGTTTAATGGCCGTTGGTTGTTCTAGCAAAGAAACAGAATTATTAAAACAAAAAGTAACTCAACAAAACATTATCATTAAAGAATATGAGGCAGAAAATCGTGCCCTTTCTCAAGAAAATAACATTAATAAACGCCGTAATGAAGAATTAGAACTAAAAAACAGGTACTTATCTGATCAGGTCAATACTTTAAATATGCGTTGGCAAAAAGCTAACAAAGACCATCAAGAATTACTAGCTAGTTTGCAAAATGGAACTACTAAAGGCGTTATTGAATGGGATGCAGATGCGCATGTATATCGTGGCAATGGCGATATTATTTTTATGCCTGGAGAATCTAAATTATCTAAAAAAGGTAAAGCTGCTGTATTAAAACTTGGTAATGCATTAAAAAATAAAGATGTAATTGCCGAAATTGCTGGTAATACAGATAATACACCTTTAAAACGTACCAAGAAAAAATGGCTTGATAATTTTGGCTTATCCGCCGCTCGCGCTCTTGATGTTTTGCGTATTTTAAAAGACGCTGGTGTATCAGAGAAAAAACTTTACATAACAGGTTATGGTCAAAACCGTCCATTAGCTAGCAACAAAACTAAGCAAGGTCGCAAACAAAACCGCCGAGTTGATATTTACATCCATCCTGCAAATAAATAAAAATTTTATAAATAAAAAAATGCAGGTGCGATAATCACACCTGCATTTTTTTATCCTCACTGTTGATCATAATGCGGTAGCTCTAAATGAACTCTTATAAATTTCTAAAAAAACATCATTTACGCACACAACGAGATTTTCAAACAGCCTATGGTGAGGGGGCAAAAACATACTCAAAAATGTTTACTATTTTTTTGTGCGAAAACAACCTGAACTATCCTAGACTAGGACTGTCTGTCCGTAAAAAATTTGGCTCTGCCCCTCAACGCAATAAATTTAAACGTCGAATGCGTGAAATATTTAGACTAAATAAAAATGACATCTTCCCTAGCGTTGATATTATCATTATCCCCGGCAACGAATCTGCCAATGCTAATTTTAAACAATTAGAAAAAGGGTTTTGCTATTTATTAGGAATATCTCAAAAACAATATGATAAATAAATTATGCAAAACAGTTTTAATCTCAATAATTAAAATATATCAAAACTATATTTCACCTTTAAGCCCACCTAGTTGTCGTTTTCAACCTACTTGTAGCTCCTACAGTATTGAAGCCTTAAAAACCTATGGTATTTTTAAAGGTATCCTTAAAAGCTTATGGAGAATATTGCGTTGCAACCCCTTATCCAAAGGCGGTTGGGATCCCCCATAAACCATAATTATAATATGACGTATTCAAACGGGCAAATATCAAAAACACTTTTTTTTGGTACTGTTTTTGATATTATAAATTACTCAAAAATAAGAAATTATAACTATTTCATAAAAGGAGATATATGAGAATACGATCAAAACTAACAGCGTTATTATCGGTCTTTATATTAAGTCCATTGTTAGGTGTCAGCATTTATGCAGTGCATAGTATTAATCAAGTAATCAATATCAGCACATCACAAAACGCATCAACTAACCAAACTATTTTAGATAGCTTAAATGAACTATCCAGCACTATTAATATCACATTGCTTATTATAGCTATTATTTTATGTACGATTAGCTATTTGGTTAGTGGTTTTATTGTAAAAACTCTAACTACAATAAAAGAATTTACATCTAAAATTTCTGCAGGTGATTTAAGTACAAAAATTGAGAATATAAAAGACAATGAACTGGGTAGTCTTTTTAAAACACTAATGGATATGAATAATTTTATTGGTGATACCATGGGACGAATGCGTGCCGAATCAAAAATGGTACACTCCTCAGCGGAATCTCTAGGCAAAGAGGCTAAAAAGGTAGAAGCCAATATGTTAAATGTAGGTGAAAACTCTGGTGCAATTGCAGGTGCCGCAGAAGAATTATCCATAACTTCACAACACGTTTCTGACTCTGCCCGTGAAACAAACGACTCAGTAACATCAGTTGCAGCAGCTATTGAAGAAATGAGCAAAGCTATTAGTGAAGTTACTAAAAACTCAAATAAAGGTGCTGATTTAGCTAATTTTGCCGACGAAAAAACTCGTAATGCAATGCAAATTATCGAACGTCTAAAAAGCTCGTCCGATGAAATTGGTAAAGTTATGGATGTAATCAACTCTATTGCGGGTCAAACTAACTTATTAGCTTTAAATGCTACCATAGAAGCAGCAAGTGCTGGAGAAGCCGGCAAAGGCTTTGCAGTTGTTGCCAATGAAGTAAAAGAACTAGCTAGACAAACTGCCACTTCAACAGAAGATATTCGACAAAAAGTAGATGAAATTAGAAGCAATACAGAAGAAGTCGTAGAAGCGATGAATGAAGTTGCAATTGCCAATACCGATGTGATAGGTATATCAAACGCCATTGCTGCCGCCACTGAAAAGCAGACCGTTACAGGTAAAAATATTGACGACTTAATGGTTAGGACTGCAGGATTAGCTCAAGATACTGGTCGTCAAATGGACGAAATTGCAACAGCATCAAATGAGGTAGCAGAAAAAATTGTAGGCATTTCCAAGCTAACTAATGAAACAATGGAACAAGCCAAACAAGTAACTAAAAGCTCAGAACAATTAACTTTAATGGCTAATGAAATGCAAAAAGCCACCAACGCATATAAATTACCCGATAAAGAAATCAACTTTATCACTTGGGGACCTGAATGGGAAAATGGCTTAAAAGTATTTGATGACGAACATAAAGTTTTAGTTAAATATATTAATCAACTTTATAGTGGTATGTGTTTAGGCTCTACTAGAGATAAAGAAGAAAAAATTCTAGAAGGTCTTTTAGATTACACTAAAAAACACTTTGCCCATGAAGAAGAATACTTTGCTAAAGTTAATTACTCTGGTACAGAGGCACACCTTAAAATACATCGTGATTTAGAAGGTACTGTATTAGATTTTGTTGAAAACTTTAAAAAAGACGGTGCTGAAGTTGATGCAAATTTAATGACCTTTTTGCGAGATTGGCTAATTAATCATATCAAAAAAATAGATAAAAAATATCTAAACGAGTTAAGCACAGTAGCTGCAAATGCAGTTGCATTAGATATGTAATTTTTATTATATCTTATTTATAACAAAAAACCCCATTATAGATGGAGTTTTTTGTTATAAATTAACTCAATAAATACAATATTAAAGAACTAAATAACAATTGTATAATAAATATCAAACTAGCGGTTAATAAGGCATTAAAACCATTTTGTAAAATACTTTGTATTTTAATTTTTAAACCAATACCAGCCATTGCCACCATTAACAAAATATGACTAAATTGATTGCCAAAGATTATCATCTTTTGATTTAAAATGTCGCTTGACGCTATTATCGAACAAAATATAAACCCAATAATAAAAAGTGGAATACCGGGTTTTTTAACATCACTTATCTCCATTACTTGTTTATTACGATATAACGGTATTAAAACAAAAAATAATGGCAATAACATAAGTATACGCGCCATTTTAATAATAGTAGCCACTTGACCCGCAGAATCACTTATAGAAAACCCTGCCGCCACAACTTGACCAACAGCTTGCAAAGTATTACCGATAAGCATTCCAGAATGCAATTCATTCATCTTAAAAAGATGTACAGCTAAAAATGGAACTAAAAAGATACCTATTGAACCCAAAAAATTAACAATAGCTATAGATAAACCAACGTCTTCTTCTTTAGCACCAATAATTTTTTCTGTAGCAGCAATGGCAGAGCTACCACACACAGCATTACCTATACCCAATAATAATGCCAAAGATGAATTTAATTTAAATATCTTACCCAAAACTAAAGCAGTGATAATCGTTATAATTAAAGCCATCACAACAAATGCTATAGATTTAAAACCTAATTCCTGCAAAATTAAAAAATTAAGCTTCAAGCCCATAAATGCTATAGCCACAGACAAAATATTAGTAGCACAAAAATCAATGCCCTTTTTAGTGTTAGCTGGCAATTTTAAAATATTACCAATTATAAAACCTAAAATAATAGCATTGCTTACAGCGCCAATATGTATAAATGCGCTAACATAAGTAGCCAATGATGCCAATAATGTACATACTAAAAATCCAGTTATATTTACCTTAAAAGTCATACTTACCACCTACAAAATATAATGAATATAGTATAATTAAATTTAAAATTTACTATATATATATATATATAATGAGCCAAGTAATTGTGTACTAAACAAAAACCTGTTTCTTAAGGAGGGAACAAATGCTAAAAACACTTACTATTAAAACAAAAATCTATGCAATTGTGATAACATCTATTTTATCACTAATAGTCATCGGTGTATTTTTTATGACTAACATGAATGACATCAAAAACCTAGAAACTTCTCTATTAACGATTACCGAAGCTCAAAGCCATTTTATAAATTTAGAAAATAAGCATTTAAAATGGAAAGCTAAAGTTAGTGATGCTTTGCTTAATAATAACCTAACTCAATTAAAAATTAAAACTGACCCGCATACATGCGCATTAGGTACATGGTTTTATGGCAAAGGACGCTCAGAACTTATAGCTTTAGTACCGCAAATAGCACCTATTATCAACAAAATAGAGCTACCGCATACCTCATTACACCATTCTATCAAACCTTTAAAAGAAGCTTACCAACAATCAGGTCGCACAGGTGCTATTAAGTATTTTACCAATCACACAGAAAAACATGTTGCAAAAGTCGGGGAAATTTTAAATCAAGCTAATGCAATATTAAAAAGTCAAAAAGAGCATTTGACCAAAGTAGTTAATACAAAAGTTACTCGCGCTAAAAATTTCGTTATTAGATTTTTAATTATAGTAATAATATTAATGACTATTTTAGGCATTATTTTATCCTCATCTATTATTAAGCCAATGCAGAATATGATGCAATTATTAAGTAAATTAGCAGGTGGAAATTTAACTATTAAAATGCCAGATGACGAACTAAATACTGAACTAGGTTATTTAGCTAAAAACATTAATATATTTTCACAAAAAATTCATATTCTGGTGCAAAACACTAAAAACAATATTACAACATTAGTTTCATCGTCAGAACAACAACTTTCAACTAGCTTACAGATATCCTCAGCCGCAAACCATATTAATGAAGAATCAACATCAGTGGCAGCAAGCACAGAACAAGCATCTACAAATATCACAAATATTTCAGATGCTGCTAATGATATGACAGACTCTGTCTCTACAGTCGCCGCTGCTATTGAAGAAATGACAGCGTCTATAACTGATATTGCCCAAAACTGTCAGAAAGAATGTGCAATTGCAAGCAATGCTGAAAATCAGGCTAAAGAAACTAATAAAACTATGAAAACACTAGAAAAATCTGCAGAAGAAATAGGTAAGGTATTAGACGTTATTAAAGATATAGCTGCTCAAACTAATCTATTAGCTTTAAATGCCACTATTGAAGCCGCCAGTGCAGGAGAAGCTGGCAAAGGCTTTGCTGTAGTAGCTAATGAAGTAAAAGAACTAGCCAAACAAACAGCCACAGCTATTGAACAAATAGAAGGTCAAATTACTAATATGCACACTAATACCAATAATGCAGTAAATGCGATAGAAAATATCACCGAAGTAATTGCTGATGTAAATAGTATTTCACAATCTATTGTTGTAACAGTAGAAGAACAATCCTCAACTATTAATGAAATATCACGTAGCGTTACTGACGTGAACAATAAAAGTAATGATGTGTCACAAAATGTTCAAGAATCAGCCAAAGGCATACAAGATATTTCTAAAAGTATATCTGGATTCAATACATCTATCACTAAAATTACAGGCGAGGTAAACCAAGTAAAATCAGGCGCCGATGATTTATCCACAATGGCAGAAAATCTACAACAATCAGTGAGTCAATTTATAGTTTAATTTTTATAATTAAAAAATATCAATAGGTTCTGTTTAACTAGAACCTATTGATATTAATTTAAAAAATTATTAATTGTAATTTGCCTATCTTTTTTTACAACTCTTGGCTAAATTTCAACTCTCGACCGTGAAAAATAAGTACCAGTTTTTTTAAAGTAACCGTGCCGTTTGGTTTAAGATTCCACGAATGTTGTAGGTTTTTATCAGATGCGTATTTTTTTAGCTGTGCGGTTGCTCTGTTGATTAGTGCTTCTTCTACTGCGGTGTTGTATGTTTCTTTAGATTTTAGATATTTAATTTCAATAAGA
>JAMOSO010000014.1 GCA_027063065.1 Planctomycetota bacterium
AGCTTCTAATCGTGCAGCTACGGTCGTAACTGTAGCTGGTGATAACGAAAAAGAAGCTGATTATTTTCAATATATCTTAGGTGCTGACTGGTTCTTTGGTCAAAATATCGAAGCCTATGGTCAAATTGGTATGCAAGATGGTGATATTGATGGCAATACAGATTTAGATGCATTTATGTTGCAAATCGGTGCTAAATACACTTTCAACAGTGTTGATATGAAACCTTTTATCGATCTTGGTTATAAAACATTATCAGGTGATGATAAGAATAATAATGATAATGATGACGAAGCATGGCGTTATAATGGTGATGATGACATCGCTATTTTGTTAGAAGATGAATTAGAGTATTCTTCAAATCTTGAACAATTCCGTCTTTTGACTGGAATCTCTGATGTTGCTGGTGTTAAAGGTTTAGATTTAAACTTTAATTTTTTCTATAACCAAACAGAAGAAAACTACGTAGATAATAAAGATGGCATTGGCGAAGAATATGATTTTGTAGCAAAATATGCTTACTCTGAAGATGTAAACTTATATGCTGCTTGGGCTCATATTGATGTTGATAGTGATTTAAGTAAAGATGCAGATGATATGGATTTACTAAAATGGGGTGTAGTAGTTAATTTCTAATTAACCGCATAACAAGTAAAACTTCAAGGGACTCTCTATTTGAGAGTCCCTTTTTTTTTGAAAGGTAAAACTATGCTAAAAATATTGCAGTTATCAATAGTGTGTTGTTTATTGTTTGGTTGTACACAAATTATACAGCCAGATTTGGGTGTTAAATTAGACAGTGCTAAAATTATAGCCCGTCGCAGTGGTAGGATTAGCTTTTCAAAAGCAAGTGTGCGTCGTTATTCTAATAATCAAGTATATGTGTGTGCAGAGATTAATGGTAAATTATTATCAAGTAAAGCTACTAAAGGGTTAAAACAGAGCTTGCAAAACTTTGCAAAAACTCCTATAGAAATCATAATTAGAGATACAGAAGGTAAAATTGTAGATAAGTCTTTAGTAAAAATGTATAGATTGCGTCAAAGTAGTGCAAATCAGGTACAAGCAAAAATTAAGTATTTGCCAAAGTTAAAATTAACTCAAGAGCATATTATTACTCTTGTACCAAGATGGTAAGCTTATTTAATTGTAATTGTATGAGTGAGTTATAAGTTCTAATTTGCTTGCAAAAAAAAGAATATTATTTAAAATAATAAAAATATTGCCCTGTCATCTAATGGTAGGATTATGGTTTCTGATACCATCCATCAAGGTTCAAATCCTTGCGGGGCAACCATTAAAATTCCACTTTTAAAGTTTTATTGTTGTATAATGTGCCATTGCGTTCGCGTATGCCAATTACTACTTGCTTGCCTACGGTTCCTTGTGCTGGCAGTCTATAATTGCGGCGTTTGGAGGTGTTAGCTTTTAATTGTCCAATATTTTTAGTTATTTCTGGTAATCCAGGTACTTTTATAAATGAGATTATGTCTCTTGTTTTGTTAGTATTGTTTGTTATTAATTGGGAAATTTCTATTTCAGAACCTCGATTTCGTAAATGGTATTCTGCAAGTTGGGCTAGAGGGCTTTTAAGCTCAAAGCGTTTTTTAATTGTTATATTAAATTCTCTTTCGGCGTAAATATCTATATCGAAATCTGTTATATAATTTCCTTCGCGTGAATTTAATGGTGGGCTTATAATAAAATCTACAATTCGTTGCTCACCGGGGGCTAAATCAAGTGGTATTAAAGCAGGGCGTACGCTCCAACCTTTAGGATATCTTGGATGTATCCGCACATCGACAGTTTCTTTAAAGAAATTAGTCAATATTAATTTTTGTTTTTGAAATGCCATATCCATTTTTACTGGTAAATATTTTGGGTCTAATTTAACTGACATTCTGGTTTTTAGCAAAGGTCCATTTATGCCGGTATAAAACCTAGGAATGGAATTTAATTTTAAAACTTGCTTATCTCCTCGTAATGCTGTTTGTCTGAGTTTTCCCATCAAGTTAATTTCGGTTAGTTTTTCGCCTAATATGATTTCATCGGTTATTGGCCCTTGGTCATTCCATGTGCATAATATATATTGATCGTCTATGGTAAAAAATAACATTGTTTGGGGGCCTCTGGTTAGTTCGTTAAAGTACACTGCCCCAGAAAGCATCTTTTGCAAAGTAATATACGCACTAAATAATGGTCCGGCAGCATTGTGCTTACCTAGAAACGTGGTATAAGGGTCTTGCAATGGCCATCCATAAATGGTGCTAAAGTTATGTTTTTGTATGATAATAGCCTTTTTAATAAAATCACTTACCTGAGCAATAAAACGATCGTTACCAGTGGACGCTTCTATTGTAAATTCAGCCAATCCGGGGCGTTTTTCTATATTGATTAGTTCTTGTTCTAGCTGGTCTGGTGTTAATTGTGCTGGTACAAAGTAAGCGCGACTAGGCCAATATGGCGGTTGTGGATTGTATGATAAGGTCAGTGGTAATAATAAAGGTGACTGAAAATTAAATCGATCTATTTGATTTTGTAATTCATTTAATTCTTCACTAAATTCATTTGAATTGATAATCATTTTTGGCACTTCCCAGCCAACTTGCCACAGATTGATATTGGTGTTGTAAGATGCGAGTATTCTTTCAAAGCGGTTTTTGTTAATGCCGTTGCCAGCTAATGATTTTAGTAGTAGTCCGGGTATTTCGTTTTCGCCAACATTTTTATTTTGCAATATAGATGAACTGGAAAAACTACCAGTTAATTTGATATTTAAATTAGCTAATGAGTCAACCAAAGGAGTGTATTGTTGATGGATATTGTTTTTTGTGGCTTTTAAAGATATTTTATCAAGGTCGATTAATAGTTTGACCTTAGACACTTGACTTTCTTTGATTAGAGCAGTCATCGTTTTAGGGTCATTGTTTATATCTAATATTAGTCCATAACCACTTTGTCGCCCAAAAGCGGGGGTTGTATAGCCTATTTTGGTAAAGAAAAAATCCGTATGGCTTACTTCACGTCCATGTAAAAATAAGGTTCCGCGTCCTCTAAAAAAACCAGATGATACGATAGGAAAAGCCATTTTGCGGCTAGACTTTCCATATTTGTCGACGCGTAAAGGTCTTGATATTGAGGTTAAATTTTCACCTTGAAAATTTTGAATATCAATTTTAATTTCATAGCCATTTATAGGGTCGATACCGCCAATGTTTACGTCGAAGCTTACAGGTTCTTCAGGGCCGTATAAAGCAAATCGTTTAGATTTAAATAAAATTCGTGGTTGTCTACGGATATAGACGGTGTCGAACCATAGGTCGCCGCGTATATCGTTAGAATCTAAGCCCAGTCGTAGAGACATCGTAGTAGCTTTTGGTGGTACTTCGCTAATGCGAAAGCTAAAAGGTAAAAAGGTGCTTTTAAATTTGCGTAATTCTGTTGTTTGTTTAGAGATAAATTCGTTGTTTTTGTCAAAAAATCTCATTTGCATAAAGGCTTTGGTTGACGGTGCGTTTTCTTGGCGAACCATTGCCGATATTTGGTATGATGCGTTAATATCTACAGGTATACGTCTAGTTTCTAATGCGGCTTTGCCCCTGTCGAGACTAAAGTGTAATGATTTTTTGCCACTGTAAAAGATGTTTGAGTCTAATCGTCCCTGTATATAACTTGGGTAGCCTGTTTCGCTGACACTTTGCCAAAAATCAGGTATTTGGTTCCAGTCTCGGTCAGTTTCAAAATCAAATCCCCAAGATTTGTTTTCTGGGTTAAAATAAACAGGTGCGGGAGGTGCTATTATATCATCGGCAATGGCCGTATTATGCAGGCTAGATAAAAAGCCCAAAGCTATAACTGATAATAACTTACATTTCACGGCAAGAATATTTCCTAGTGATTAATGATTCGTAATGTTTGTTTTATGCCATTATGACATAATATTAGTGTTTTATCGGTTTTTATATTAATTGTCATTAGTAAAGTAACAAGTATAGTTTGTCAAAATTTTCTAAAAAAGCACTAAATATTATTATAAATTTCTAGGTTTGCTAATTATAGGACCTTTGTTAAAATGATTGTTTTAGATAACCTTTTAACTTTGGAGAAAAAATGAAAGTATTAGTAACAGGTGGGGCAGGTTATATAGGTTCGCATACTTGTGTGGAATTATTAGAGGCTGGCAACGAAATTGTGGTCGTGGATAATCTTGATAATTCTAATGAAGAATCGTTAAAACGTGTTAAAGAATTAACAGGTAAAGACATAGAGTTTTACAAATTAGATTTATTAGACAAAACAGGCTTAGATGCTGTATTTGCAAAATCAAATATAGACGCTGTGATACATTTTGCTGGATTAAAAGCAGTGGGTGAGTCTGTTTCTATTCCTTTGCATTATTATCATAACAATATTACTGGTACTTTAATTTTATGCGAAGTTATGGCGAAGTATAATGTTAAAAATTTGGTATTTAGTTCTTCGGCGACTGTTTATGGAGATCCTCATAAAGTGCCGATTATGGAGGATTTTCCTATAGGTGCAACTAATCCATATGGCAGAACTAAAGAGATGATAGAATATATCTTACGTGATTTATGTGTTAGTGATAAATCTTGGAATGTAGCATTATTAAGATATTTTAACCCTGTTGGAGCGCATAAAAGTGGTCGTATAGGTGAGGACCCTAATGGTATTCCCAATAATTTAGTGCCATTTATTGCGCAGGTAGCAGTTGGGAAGCGTGATAAATTAAGCGTTTTTGGTGGCGATTATGATACTAAAGATGGTACGGGAGTGCGTGATTATATTCATGTTATAGATTTGGCACTTGGACACTTAAAGGCGTTAGATAAATTAAATTCTAATCCTGGTTGTGTCACTTATAACTTGGGAACAGGCAATGGTTATTCTGTATTAGAAGTTATTAAAGCCTTTGAAAAAGCAAGTTCAAAAAATATAGCTTATGAAATTTGCGATAGACGTCCCGGAGATATCGCAACTTGTTACGCTGATCCTTCATTTGCAAAACAAGAGTTGGGTTGGGAGGCAACCCGTGGTATTGATGAAATGTGTGCTGATTCATGGCGTTGGCAGAGTGAAAACCCTAACGGTTATTAGTTGGTAATTCATTATTAATCAGTATAATTCACCCTTTGATTTTAAATATTCTGATTATATGGTGAATTATGAAAGAGAAGTTGTTATCACTTAAAGAGTTAGCCATGTCCTCGTTGAAGGACTGTGCTAACTCGGCTCATTTAGAGGAGTTTCGTCTTAAATATTTAAGTAAAAAAGGAGAGTTAACCTCTGTACTTAAATCCCTTAAAGATGTAGCTCCAGAATTGCGCCCTGCTATGGGTCAATTAGCTAATGAAATTAAAAACACTTTGCAAAAAGAGTTTAACGAATTTCAAGACAAACTTAAAAAAGCTGACATTGCTAAGCAATTAAATGAAGGTGGTTTAGATGTTACGCTACCTGTTGCTAATGATATGCCAGGGCATCTGCATCCTATTACACAAATTCAACGTGAGATAGAAGATATCTTTAGAGGTATGGGGTTTATGGTCTTTGATGGACCTCAGGTCGAAGATGAGTTTCATAATTTTACAGCTTTAAATATTCCCGATTGGCATCCTGCCCGCGATAGCCAAGATACTTTTTGGTTAAATGATGGCAATTTATTGCGATCGCATACTTCTAGTGTACAGATTCGTGCTATGCAACAATTTACTCCTCCATTGCGTGGTATAGCTCCTGGCAGGGTGTTTCGCAATGAGGCAATTGATGCTTCTCACGAAGCTTGTTTTTATCAAGTTGAAGGATTGTACATTGATAAAAATATTTCGGTGGGCAATTTGATTCATACTATGAAAGTAATGTTGCGTGAAATATTTAAAAAAGATGTCGAGGTACGTTTACGCCCTGGTTTTTTTCCGTTTGTGGAGCCTGGTTTTGAATTGGATATCAGTTGCTTAATATGTAAAGGTAAAGGCTGTAGTGTTTGTAAACAGTCTGGTTGGGTAGAGCTTTGTCCATGTGGTTTGGTGCATCCTAATGTTTTAAAACATTGTAATATTGATCCTGATATTTGGTCTGGCTTTGCCTTTGGTTTAGGTATGGATCGTTTGGTAATGATGCGCTATGGCATAGATGATATTCGTCATTTTCACAGCGGTGATCTTCGCTTTATCCGCCAATTTTAGGAGCATATTATTATGAAAATTTCAGCAAAATGGTTAGGATTATATGTAGATTTAGAAGGCGTTGATATTGATGATTTATTTAATCAATTTACAATGACAACTGCCGAGGTTGAGGGAATAGAACGCTTAGGTAGTGAATTGCAAAAATTAGTTGTAGCACGAGTAGAAGATGTACAACCGCATCCAGATGCCGACAAATTAAGTGTTACTCAGGTATTTGACGGCGAAAAGACATCTCAAGTTGTGTGTGGTGCTAATAATGTCAGAAAAGGAATGTATACAATTCTAGCTCAACCAGGCGCAAAATTTGGTGATTTTAAGATTAAAAAATCAAAATTGCGTGGTGTGAAATCAGAGGGTATGTTATGTAGCTCTGATGAGGTTGGTGCTGGAGAAGCTAACGGTGGCATTTTGGATTTAGACGAAATTACACCTGGCACACCAGTAGCTCAGGCATTAGGTATAGACGATGCTATTATTGAAATCGATAATAAAAGTTTAACCCATCGTCCAGATTTATGGGGTCATTATGGATTGGCGCGTGAAGTATCAGCTATTATTAAACGTCCGTTAAAAACGCCAGTTAAACCATTGCCAGAAGGGGGAACAGGAGTCGAATTTAAGGTTGAAGTTCACGCTAAGGATTTGTGTCCTCGTTATATGGCTACAGTAATTGAAAACATTACAGTTAAACCTTCTCCAGAGTGGCTACAGCAATTGTTGAATGCGGTAGGTTTACGCCCGATTAATAATATTGTTGATATAACTAATTTTGTGATGTCTGAGATAGCTCAACCATTGCATGCGTTTGATTTGTCTAAAATAGAAGGCAATCAAATTAATGTCAGGCGCGCTAAAGCTGGAGAAACTTTGTGTTTATTGGCCGATCAACAGAAAGTATATCTAACTGAAGAAATGTGTGTAATTGCCGATGCCAATAAGCCTATTGCCCTAGCAGGTATTATGGGAGGGGATAATTCTAAGATTGATGACAATACAACTTCTATAGTATTAGAAGGCGCAGCTTTTGATTTTATTAATAATCGTCGCACTTCTACCGCATTAAATATTCGTACAGATTCTTCAATGCGTTATGAAAAATCACTAGATACAAACTATGTTCCACAGGCTGTCTCACGTTTTTTAGAATTGTTAAAACAGAGTTGTCCAGATATGCAAATATCATCACAAATTTTTGATGTAAATAATGTGGATCGACAAGATATTGAAATAGATTTAGACTTAGATTGGGTGCGTATTAAATTGGGTGCAGAATTATCTAATGAGACTATTGTTAGTATTTTAACCAATTTAGAATTTGAGATTACTGGTGCTGACTCTAATCTAAAAGTCAAAGTTCCAAGTTTTAGAGCTACTAAGGATATTTCGGAGCCGATAGATCTTGTAGAAGAAATTGGTCGCAGTTATGGCTATGATAATATACCGGAAAGTGCACCACTTGCGCCTGTGTTGCCTATTAAAAGAGATAAAATACAAGATGGATTAAGCTTAGCTAAAGATATTATGAGTGCTGGTTTTGGTTATGATGAAGTTTATAACTATTCTTTTATTTCTGCAAAAAGTATAGATGATTTAAAATTAAAGGGTGAGCATTTATGGGCTAATAATCCTTTAAATAAAGATCAAAGTCATTTGCGTACTAAATTAATCCCCCATATATTAAAAAATATTGTAGATAATTCTCGTCATTTAGATAAATTTAAATTGTTTGAGGTTGGTACTACTTACATTCCTATGCCTAATAGTATTGCTTTACAAAGGCTACATTTGTGTGCAGCTTTGCGAGTTGACAGTGCAATATCTGATATTAATTTTTATAAGGTGCGGGATACTGCTGTAGAGTTAATTAGTAGATTGGGTCGTAATGTGGTTGTGAAACCTTCGCTTAACATTCCAGAGTACGCATATCCATCGCGTTGTGCAGATTTAGTTGATGGTAGTGAAGTTTTGGCTCAAATTTTTAATTTGCACCCAGCAGTTGCACAAAGTATGGGTATTACAGGCGATGTAGTTATAATGGAAGTCGCGTTGCAAAGTGTTATAGAAGGCTCAAAGTTACAATTTAATTTTACACCTTTATCTAAATATCCTACAGTACCATTTGATGTTGGAGTAGTAGCTAGTGAAGAAACTTTAGCAACTGATATTTTTGATGTGATTTATAAATCGGCTAAGGGTTTTGTGCAGGATATAACGGTTTTTGATGTCTATCGTGGTGAGCAAGTTGGTGAAGGTAAAAAGAGTTTGGCCTGTAAGATTGTTTTAGGTAGTGCCAAGGGAACTATGGCGCCAAAACACATAGAAAAAACGCAAAATAACATAATGAATAAACTTCAAGAAAATGGATATGGTATAAGGTAAAATTATGGCAACAAAAACAAAAGCAAAAACAAAAAACAAGTCGCTTTCTTATAAAGATGCCGGAGTAGACATTACTGCTGGTAATAATTTTGTAGAATTGATAGGTCAACATGTTAAAAAAACCCATGGTGCCAATGTTATTAATATTCATAATGGTTTTGCAGGGGCAATGAGCTTGTTTGGTAAAGGTGCAAAGCAGTATAAAGATCCTGTTATGTTAAGTTGTACTGATGGAGTTGGTACAAAGTTAAAAATGGCTTTTGTTTTAGATAAACATGATACAGTAGGTATTGATTTAGTAGCTATGAGTGTTAATGATTTGATTGTGCATGGTGCTGCTCCAATGTTCTTTTTAGATTATATGGCAACTGGAAAATTAGAACCTACTAAAATGGCTGATGTAGTGAAGGGGATTAGTGAAGGTTGCATACAGTCTTCTGCTGCATTAATCGGTGGTGAGACAGCCGAGATGCCAGATTTTTACAAAAAAGGTGAGTATGATTTAGCTGGTTTTGCTGTTGGTATAGTGGAACGTTCTAAAATGTTAGTGGGTGATAAAGTTAAAGAAGGTGATGTTATTATTGGCCTACCATCTAGTGGTTTGCATTCCAATGGATTTTCTTTGGCTCGTAAGGCATTGGGGACTACTAAATCTAAATTAAATAAATATTCTGATGAATTGGGAACTACGGTAGGTGAGGCCTTAATTGAGCCTACGCGTATTTATGTTAAACCTATAATTGCTTTATTGGATAGTTATAAAACACGTAGTCCAATCCATGCGTTAACTCATATTACTGGCGGTGGTCTATTGGAAAATATCCCTAGGGTATTACCAGATGATTGTAAGGCTGTTATTAACACAAAGGCTATTGATGCACCTCCAATTTTTAAAATGATTAAAGAAGCTGGAAATATTGTTAAAAAAGAAATGTATCGCACTTTTAATATGGGTATAGGTTTTACAGTTACAGTTAGTGCTAGTTCTGCTAATTCTGTTGTTAAAAAATTACAGGATTTAGGCGAAGATGCCAGAGTTATTGGCGAAATACAAAAAGGCAAAAAAAGCGTTAGCATTAAATAACAATGCCTCATCAAGTATTATTTGTATCCGAGTCAGATAGGTTTTTTCCCGAGTTAGATGATATGGTCGGGGATAATGTGTTGATATGGGCGCAGGATTTAAAAGATGGTCTTGCAAGATTTCATCATATGGATAAGGTGGATACTGTTTTAGTTGATGGGCGTTTAAATGGTGAAGAAGGCTTAGAATTTACAACGGCAATTCGTAATTTAAATGCAGACATACCCATTTTATTTTTGCATGCAGATCGCGATGGTACTGAATTGCGTTTTCATGCTGTTGAGGGTGATTTTTCAGTGCAAGCTATTGCTGGTTTAATAGAGGCTTCAAGTTGTAAACGTGAAGAAGTACGTCAGCAACGTGCATTGGCTACTATTAAGCATCCTGAAAATTTCTTTGAGTCTATGATAGGCGATAGTCAGCCTATGCGTACTCTAAAAGAAAATATTTTAAGAATTGCACCAACTTCGGCAACTGTATTGTTAACAGGCGAATCTGGCACGGGTAAAGAAGTAACTGCGCAAGCTATTGTGCAGGCATCTTTGCGTGCTAAAAAGCCTTTTATTGTTGTTAATGCTTCTTCTATACCAAAAGAGTTAGTTGAAAGTGAATTATTTGGCCATGAAAAAGGGGCATTTACCAATGCTTTAAAAACTAAAAAGGGCAAGTTTGAATTGGCAAATGGCGGAACTATTTTCTTAGATGAAATAGGTGATATGCCATTAGATGCCCAAGCAAAATTATTGCGAGTTTTAGAGTCTCACGAAGTAGACAGAGTTGGTGGTGATAAGCCTATTAAGATAGATGTGCGTGTGATTGCCGCAACAAATGCCAACTTGCCAGAGTTAGTTGAGACGGGTAAATTTAGAGAAGATTTATTTTATCGCTTAGATATAATAGGTTTGTTTTTGCCTCCGTTAAGACAGCGTTCGGCTGATATTCCATTATTAGTACATTATTATTTGGCTCGTTTAAAGCAACAATATAAAGTACATAAAATTATAGATAGTGCCGCAGCACAAAAATTAATGAATTATAATTGGCCAGGTAATATTAGGCAGTTGCGCAACACTTTAGAACGGGCTTATTTACTTTCTAGTGGCGAGAGCATAGGGGCTGATGACATTGAGTTGCGTTCTATGAATAGCGATGAGAATCGGGCAAAATCTCGTGAGCCAGTACAGTTTAACGGTACGTTGGAAGACTTAGAAATGAATGTTATTTTAGATACTTTAGAAAGAACCAACGGCAATAAGACAGAGGCGGCTAGAGTATTAGGTATCGGAACCAAAACGCTGTATCGCAAATTAGAAAAGCACCGCAATACAATAACTAGTAAAAAATAAGCTATATTAATTGTTGATGAAATAAGATGACAGATGTTGCTAATAATTTTTCCAGAGGGGCATTAAATTATGCAACTTCTGCGGATTTTCAAAAAGCTATCGCAAAGCAATTATTTGATTTTTATCCTCTTAAACAACCATGTAAAATTCTTGAGGTTGGTTGTGGAACAGGTTTTTTGTCTAGGCATTATCAACAGGCTTTTAATGAAGCAAGTTATATTGCAGTGGATATATCTGAGGGAATGTTGTCTGAATATCAAAAACGTGTTGGCTTTGGTAAAATCGTATTAGCTGATGCAGAGGATTTAAATTTTGAAATTAATTCTTTAGATGCAATTGTTTCGGCTTCGACGATTCAGTGGTTTAAAAATTTATCAGGAACTTTAAAAAAATATTATAATTTTTTAAAACCGGGTTCTGATATTTTAATTTCGACTTTTGGTGAAAGTTTTTTTAAAGAGTTTTTTGCGTATGTGCCAGCAGAATTTAAAAAGAATATGCCAAATTTTTATAATCAAGAAATTTTAAAAGATATTTTTAATAAAGCTGGTTTTGTAGATATAAAAACTAAACAGTACGTTAGTAAGCAACAATTTAAAGATGCTAAAAGTATGTTACGCAATATGAATAATTTAGGTTTTGGTCCATTGGGAGATAGACCGTTATCTCACGGTGATATGCGTAAATTACTTAGAGACTTAAGTAAACAATCATATATAGAGTTAAGTTATGACACAGTGCTTCTTAAAGCAACTAAGCCAGTTTAAATCAGTCTTTAAAAATAAAGGCCTTTTTATAACTGGTACGGATACAGATGTTGGTAAAACTGTTTTTACTTGGCAATTAGCTAAATATTTAAAGTCTATCGGTGAGAAAGTAATTATTTTTAAGCCTGTTGAATGTGAACCTAGCGGTCAAAAAGATAGTGATTTTTATAAGCGGATGTTGGGTTTGGATAGTTGTGAGTGCTTATATTCTTTTGATCGTCCTGTATCCCCACATTGTGAAGTTAGAAGCACAGGCATTAAAATTGACTTAGATAAAATTTGTGATACTTATCAGGGTTTAATAAGTCAATATGATTATGTAATTGTCGAAGGCGCGGGAGGAATATTTTGCCCTCTCGGCGAAGATGTATTTATGTTGGATTTAATTAGTCGATTACAGTTGCCAAATATTGTGGTATTAAAAAATAGGGTAGGTTGTTTAAATCATACTTTATTAAGTGTTGTGGCTTTGCAATCACGCAATTTGTTAGCAACTGGATTAGTTGTAAATGGTGATGACAATCTTGAGAATATACAAGATGTCTCTTGTTTAAGTAAAGTGCCTGTTCTTGCTGTTATGCCCGAGATTAGTATAATATAGTTTTTATTTTGTTGGTTAAAATATTATGGCAAAAACAGTTAAAAAGAAATCGACAAAAAAAACAACTAAAGCGTCTAGTAAAACTAAGTCTAAAGTTATTAATGAAGCGCCGTCGCCATTTTTATTGTTGTTTAAGTTTATGCTTCCATATTTATTGTTTGTTGGGTTTATTGTTGGTTCAACATTTATTGCTAAGGCGCGTATTAAAAATTTAAGCGGTATAGGTGCGCAGAGCTATACAGTAAGTCCTGTAAAAGGTATTAGTGATATGCAAAATGCAAGTTTGCAAATTGCTATTCAAAATGCTCTACATAGCAGTATTAATCCGTATTCTCCTTTTGGAGATAAAATATTGCCAAGTGTTTACAAGGAAATAAAAACAATTGCAGGTGTTAAGCAAGTTCATTATATTCGCCGTTTATATGAATCTAACAACGGTCATTTGCGTGGCAAATTGAGTTTGAATTTAAGTTGGCGCAAACCTTGGGTACAAGTTCAAAATAAAGGTTCGCGTATTATCTGGATAGATCAAGAAGGCTTTTGTTTGCCAGATACTAATAATTTTAGAAATAACGATGTTCCTTTAATTAAAACTAAACATGGTTTTTTTAAAGCTCGTACTAAAGCTGAAAAGCAGTGTAAAGCGCCTTGGCAAGATCGACATTTACAAAAAGCTATCTCTCTTTTGTTATATTTGCAAGACACAAAATATAATGTACCTTTTAAAGTTAGGGATATTGTAGTTGAATATCCTACAAGTATGCGCGATCGCAGAGCTATGTTTCGCGGTGTAATTAGAACAAATTTTATTATACATACTACTGAAGGTTATGCTATTAGGTGGGGAGCATATAATGCTAACGATAATTCATTTGAACCTCATAGACGTAAAGAAGTTTTAAATACAGTGCGCAAGTTAATTGCTGGACATCGGGCGCATTTGGAGAAGGTAGACTATTTTGATGTTAGTGCCATTGATGGTAGTGAGACAGTAAGCTTTAAATAAAAATGGGCAGATTAATATTAGAGCCTTCAATCCAAAAGTTTAGTCAATTATGTTTAAAATTGTTTTTCTTATATTGTATGGCATATTTTTTTGGCTTTTTAATGCATATACCTGTTTGTTTTGCATTGGTTTCTACTTTTACGCATAAAGCTTTTTTAGTTGCTAAAATTTCACAAGAGTTAGGCATCGAGCCTTTTTATACAGACGCAGAATTAGCCTCTTATGGTTTTGGCTCTCAGATAATAGCCAGTAGTTTTATTGCTTTTTTGTTGGCTACAGCATTGTTTTTTATCGCTTGTCCACTATGTTTGTTAGTGTTTGGTTTTTTTAAATCGATTAAAATTGCATTGGTTGTGATGTTGTCGACATTGTGGTTTTATTTAGGATCTTCACCGGGAATGCCTATTATGGTAAATGTTTTGATGGTTTTACCGCCAGTGAGTTTTTGTTTGGTTTTATTTTTTGGGTATAGGTTTTTAGAAACAAAAGACGAGATTGATTTAAATTTAAATTCACCAAGTGAAGAATTACATAATGGTTAAATTGAAACAGCAAGCAAAAATTTTGCAGGGTATAAGAAGCTTTTTTGATAATCTTAACTTCATAGAGGTACAAACGCCTATATTGATAAAATCTCCAGCACCAGAAGAAAATATAGAACCAATTAAAGCAGGTCGTGGCTTTTTAATTACTTCTCCAGAATTACAAATGAAGTGCATATTGGCACAGGGTTATTCTAATATATATCAAATTTGTCCAGTATTTCGCGCCAATGAAATAGGTCATTTACATAGCGAAGAATTTAGAATGTTAGAATGGTATCGCAACGGTGGTAGTCAGTATGATTTGTTTGATGATTGTCAAAATTTGATACAGTTTTTATTGAGACATCTTCAATTGCCAAACCAGTTACAATATCAAGGTTTGGACATAGATTTTACTTTGCCATGGCCACGTCTAAGTGTCAAAGATGCTTTTGAAAAATACGCTGGATGGAACCCAGAAGACAAACCAGATAGTGAAAGGTTTTATTTTGACTTGGTAGATAAAGTAGAGCCAAATTTGCCAACGAATAGACCATTGTTTTTAACTGATTATCCAGCTAAATTTGCTTCTTTGGCGCGTTTGAATCCAAAAAACACCAAAGTTGCGGAGAGATTTGAGTTATATATAGGCGGTATTGAAATTGCCAATGCTTATGGTGAGTTATGCGATTCTACCGAGCAGTTAAAGCGTTTTAGACAAGAGAGTTTATTAATTAAAAAACAGGGGCGAACTCCTCCGTCCATTGATAAAAATTTTATAAATGCTTTAGATGAAATAGAAAAAGCTGCAGGTATAGCTGTTGGTGTTGAGCGTTTGATGATGGTTTTGCTTGATATAGAAGATATTTCTAATTTGAGAGACAGAGCAACACTTTGATGGTTATACGATAATATGCTTGAGAGTGAAGAGTATTTAGATATTTTAGATAATGAGGGTAATTTTACTAATACAGTAAAAACTAGAGAGTTAGCCCACCGTTTGGGTTTGTGGCATCGCACAGTACATATTTGGGTTGTCAATGATGATGGTCAAGTTTTGTTGCAGTTGCGCGCGCCTACAGTGCATAGCGATCCAAATCGCTGGGATATATCTTCTGCTGGTCATATACCAGCAGGGGAAAGTTCGCGTTCTGGAGCAGTGCGTGAATTACAAGAAGAGTTAGGTATTTATACCCAAGAAGATAAACTTGTTTTTTTGTTTGTTAATAAGCATGAAATTATCTGTGAAAATATTTGTGATAGGGCATTTAATGATATTTATTTGTTACAGGCAAATATTAATATAGATGAATTAACTTTACAAAAAGAAGAAGTTGCTGCTGTAAAATGGTTGCCTTGGCAAGAGTTGCTAACATTGGCAAAACAACCAGATGTAGTAGATCATACTTATGAATATAATTGTTTGTATAAAATACTGGAGAAAACTTACAAATAGTGTAGGGTCTCTAAGGGGTTTTTTTAAGACTATAGGAGATAAAATGCTTGATTTATTAAGAAATGCTTTTCATACCGGTGTTGGCGCTGCAGAATTAACTAAAGAAAAAGCCGAAAAATTTGTCAGGGAATTAGCAGAAAAAGGCAAATTGTCCGAGGGTGAAGTAAAAACTTTTGTCGATGAAATTTTAGTAAAATCACAAAAACAAAAAGATAAATTTGACTCTTCTTTAGAGAAATTAATTGAAGGTGTTTTAAATAAAATGAATTTAGTAAGTCGTAAGGATTTAACTGAAATGGAAGAACGCTTGATGAAAAAAATCGAAGAAACCAAATAAAAATATTGTGTAAAGTAGTATGCTGAATATTCGCAAAATTAATGCAATTGGCCGTACATACCGCAATATAGCTAGGTATCGGCAAATATTGGGTGTATTATTTAAGTATGGTTTTGGCGAATTTATTGATAGGTTAAACTTAGAACGATATTTTAAAATTAGTATGAAGTTGCTTTTGCGCAGTGATGAAGGCGTGGCTAGTTTGAGCTCGCCAGAAAGAATGCGTAAAGTCTTGGAGGAATTAGGCCCTACTTTTATTAAGTTTGGACAAATATTGTCCACTCGTAGCGATTTAATACCTTTAGCGTATAGTAGAGAGTTAGAAAAATTGCAAGATGATGTTCCCGAGTTTGCATACGTTGAAGTGGAAAATATTATCATAGAAGAGTTTGGTTCTCCGCCAGAAGATATCTTTGAATATTTTGACTCTGAGCCTCTTGCAGCTGCGTCCATAGGTCAGGTGCATAGAGCCACTTTAAAAAATGGCGATGAAGTAATTGTTAAGTTACAACGCCCTGGCATTCAAAAAATACTTGAAACTGATTTAGAGATTATGTTGCATTTGGCATCTTTAATGGAATCCCATTTGCAAGAAGCAGAAATAGCTAAACCAACTAAAATAATATCTGTTTTTGCTAATAATTTAGAGAAAGAAATCGATTATTTACTTGAGGCTGAAAATGTAGAGTGTTTTAGGCGATATTTTTTAGATGATAAACGAGTGTATATTCCTAAAGTATATCATGATATTACAACTAAACGTGTGATTACTATGGAGTTTATTGATGGGGTTAAGGCTTCGGAAATAGACCTAATTAAGGATATGGGTAGCGATCCTAAAATAATCGCAAGCCATGGAATGGACTTAGTGTTAAAGCAGATTTTTGATTGTGGATTTTTTCACGCTGATCCACATCCAGGCAATGTATTTGTATTGCCAAATAATGTGATATCATTTATTGATTTTGGGATGATGGGACGGGTATCGGCGCGTGATAGGCGATATTTTGCAGACTTTGCTGTCTCTGTGGCCAGGCGTAATGAAAAACGGGCAGCTATTGCAATGTTAAAGATTACTAATCACGGTGATGATGTTGATGTATTAAGTTTAGAAGAAGATTTGAGTGCTTTAATTGATAAATTTTATGGATTAAGTTTAAAAAATATTGAGGCTGCACCGTTAATGCAAGGTGCAATAGAGTTAGTCTCACATCATAAGTTAAGCTTAAAACCTCAGTTTTATTTACTGATAAAAGCAGCGACAACTATTGAAGGATTAGGACGTAAATTAGATCCTGATTTTGATATTATCAAACATTCTCAGCCTTTTAT
>JAMOSO010000015.1 GCA_027063065.1 Planctomycetota bacterium
CGATATGATGGCTTGGGGTGCACATAAGACCATTATTGAAAATGGTCTCAGTATCCCAGAGGATATATCTTTGATAGGTTATGGTAATATAACGATGGAAGATCAATTATATATACCATTGACTACTGTAAAACAAAATAGTTATAAAATTGGCGAGTTAGCCTGTAAGTCTTTGATGGATAAAATATCCGATTCGACAGGTAAAGATAAAATATATAAAAAAGCATTGGTTTCTACTGAATTAATTATTCGTGAAACTACTGCTTTATTGTCATAATTTTTGATTAATTAAATATTTAGTTGTTTGTACGTTACCTTTGAAAGGGGCTTACCAACCCCTATGGACAGAACTGGAATGAGTAAATATTTAGCTAGTGAAATGTGTCAAACTATGAATACCCACTGGGGTATTGGTAAAGATGATTTTTGTTATTTATCACCTAAAGAAGTAATAGAAGATTTAATGAATTGTCGTAAGGTTGGTTTTAACCTGTTGTTGAACATAGGTTTGACTGCCAGTGGTAAAATCCCAACTTACGAATATGCAGTTTTACAAAGGGTTGGCGATTGGGTAGATATGTATGCAGATGTAATTTATTATGCTAAGCCTTCTAAGGTCAGAGGGGGTAAAAAAGATTTTGTTTTAGCTTTAAATGATAAATTGTATCTGTGTATATTTGGTTTGCCTGCCGATGGTGATCACAATGTAGTGTTGGCAGGTGGAGACACTATTTTTAGGTCTTTTTCTAACATTGATAAAACACCAAAAAATATTAAATGGATTGATAATAATGAGCAACTTGAATTTACAATTAATGCTAAGGATAATTTTTTGACCGTTAAAACTACAGCGTTTCCCTACGGTACAAATTACGTTGTCAGAATAGCCGAAGTAGATTTTTAGTTGTTAAATAAATTTAAAAAGTCCTGAGGACTGAGTTCCTCGGGACGACAATTCATACCTTTTATCTTTTTGCGTCTATGCAAAAATGGTTTGGCTACAAACTCTTCAAAATCAGGATTAAATCCTGTAAATTCAATTTTTTTGATTAATTGTAAGACTGCTGAGCCAATCTTTGGTGGGGGATAAAAACAACTACCAGGTACTCGATTAATAATTTTACAATCATAGCCCAACTGCCCAAAAATACTTAGAGGCCCGTATTCTTTATTATGCGGTTTAGCTAAAAGGCGATCGGCAAATTCTTCCTGAATTAAAACAGAAATTGCATCTGGTGGAGTTGCATAAAAAAATAATCTGATTAAAAATGATGACGATATTTTATATGGCATATTGGCACATACTTTAAAGCTTAAGCCTTGATTGATGTAAGAATCTATTACAGACATAATTTCATCACTTAATTTATGCTTTGAAGCCATAATATCCTGATGATAAATATTTATATTTGTTTTATCTTTAAATCGGTTACGACAAAAATCAAATAAATGTTCGTCTATTTCTACGGCAATAACGTGGGCAGATTTTTGTATTAGATGATTTGTTAGCACACCAAAGCCGGGGCCTATTTCTAATGTTATAGATTGTTTATCTAAATTAGCACCATTGGCAATACCTGGCAAAATATTATGATCAATTAAAAAGTTTTGACCAAAGGCTTTTTTTGCCCGTAAACCAGTGCGTTCGAAATAAGCTTTAATATCTTTTTGTTTATCTAATGTGTTCACTAAAGTTTCAGATACAATCTGCCCTTTTTATTTTATGAGTTTTTTCTTTGAATAATTTTTTCTACTAAATGTGTGCGATTCATTCTAGCGATATTGCTAACATTAATATCTTTAGGACAAGTAGCTTCGCACTCGTAAGTGTTGGTGCAGTTTCCAAATCCTTCTGCATCCATTTGGTTGACCATATTGATTACTCTATCACAATCTAATTTGCCTTGCGGTAGCAAACCTAAATGAGAAACTTTCGCGCCAACATATAACATGGCAGATGCGTTTGGACAAGCCGCCACACAGGCACCGCAACCAATGCATGCAGCTGCGTCCATAGCTTTGTCGCTATCTGCCTTTGGTACAGCAATAGTGTGTGCCTCAGGAGCTTGGCCAGTTTTTACGCCAGTGTATCCGCCAGCTTGGGAAATCCTATCCAAGGCAGAGCGATCGACAACTAAATCTTTTATTACAGGAAATGCTTTTGCTCGCCATGGTTCGATAATAAGCGTATCTCCATCATTAAATTTACGCATATGTAATTGGCATAAGGTAGTTGATTTTTGTGGGCCATGAGGAGAACCATTAACAACAACACCGCAAGTACCGCATATTCCTTCGCGACAATCATTGTCAAATGCAATAGGGTCGCCATCATCGAGGGCGATTTCTTCATTGATAACATCTAGCATTTCTAAAAAAGACATTTCCACGTCAATATTAGTTGCATTATATGTCTCTAATTTTCCTGGAGTATCAGCACCTGCTTGACGCCAAACTTTTAAGGTTAAATTGATTGTTTTGCTCATTATTTATAACTCCTTTGGCTTGGTAAGCATTCTTCAAAGGTTAATTTTTCTTTGTGTAATGTAGGTTTGTTGTCTACGCCGTTAAATTCCCATGCGGCCACATGAGAAAAATTTTCATCGTCGCGTTTTGCTTCGCCTTCGTCAGTTTGACTTTCTTCACGAAAATGCCCACCGCAACTTTCACTGCGAGTTAAAGCGTCTAGGCACATGGTTTCGCCAAATTCAAGAAAATCTGCCACACGTCCAGCGCGTTCTAAACTTTGATTAAAGCTTGCTCCAGAACCTGGCACTTTGACATTGTTCCAAAATTCTTCACGAATTTCAGGGATTTTTTTCAACGCTTCTGTTAGACCTTTTTCGGTGCGACTCATACCGCAGTGATTCCAAAGAACTTTGCCAAGCTCTTTATGTATATCATCAACTGTTCGTTTGCCATTAATTGACAATAATTTTTCTGTGCGTTGTTTTACTTCAGCTTCAGCCTTTTTAAATTCTGAATGTTGAGTATCAACTTTATCTAGTTTTGCAGATGCTAAGTAGTTGCCAATGGTGTAAGGTATTACAAAATATCCATCAGCCAAGCCTTGCATTAATGCTGAAGCACCTAAACGATTGGCTCCATGATCAGAAAAGTTTGCTTCTCCAATAACGTGTAAGCCGGGCAAATTACTCATTAAATTGTAATCAACCCATAAACCTCCCATAGTATAGTGTATAGCAGGGAAAATCTGCATTGGGTTTTGATATGGGTTTGTATCTGTAATTCTTTGATACATATCAAATAGATTGCCGTATTTTGCTCTGATAGAGTCTTCGCCAAGACGTTTGATGGCATCTTCAAAATCTAAATAAACGGCTAAACCGCCATTGACACCACGCTTTTCATCACATACATACTTTGCGTTACGACTGGCTACGTCTCGTGGTACAAGATTACCAAAAGAGGGGTATCGTCTTTCTAAATAATAATCTCTTTCATTTTCGGGTATCTGTGAAGGTGGACGTGTATCACCTACTTTTTTTGGTACCCAAACACGGCCATCATTGCGTAAAGATTCTGACATTAGAGTAAGCTTTGATTGGTATTCTCCATGTACTGGAATACAAGTAGGATGGATTTGAGTGTAACAAGGGTTGGCAAAAAATGCACCTTTTTTATGGGCACGCCATGCAGCTGTAACATTGCAATTCATAGCATTTGTAGATAAGAAAAATGCATTTCCATATCCACCAGTGGCTAAAATAACCGCATCTGCAGAATGGCTTTCAACCTTACCAGTAATCAAATTGCGTACAACAATACCTCTGGCTTGACCGTCAATCACCACTAATTCAAGCATTTCTGTGCGCGGAAACATCTTGACGCCACCTTTTGCAATTTCTTTATTTAGTGAGTTATATGCGCCGATTAGTAATTGTTGGCCAGTTTGCCCACGAGCAAAAAAAGTTCTACTAACTTGAGCTCCTCCAAAGGAACGATTATCCAAGTAGCCACTGTAATCTCTTGCAAATGGGACTCCCTGGGCGACACATTGGTCTATAATAGAATTTGATACTTCGGCAAGTCTGTGTACATTGGCTTCTCGTGAACGATAATCGCCACCTTTAACCGTATCGTAAAATAGTCTATGTACAGAATCGCCATCATTGGGATAGTTTTTGGCAGCATTTATACCGCCTTGAGCTGCTATTGAGTGGGCGCGCCTAGGTGAATCTTGAAAGCAAAAACAATTTACATTGTAGCCTAATTCAGATAATGAGGCAGAGGCCGATGCGCCTGCTAATCCAGAACCAACCACAATTATTTTATATTTGCGTTTATTGGCAGGGTTTACCAACTTCATATCAAAGCGGTGTTTGGTCCATTTTTGAGCCATTGGCCCCGATGGGATTTTAGAATCTAAAGACATTAGTTTCCTCCGCTAATAGCATTTATTGGATTAAAAATAAGTATGTAAAGAGCTATCGAAGAAAATGCAACAGCTACAATTAAGCCTATTAATTTAGATAGTTTTTCAACTATTGGGGTATATTTTTTATGTGAAAATCCAAAAGTTTGTAATGCAGAAGCAAACCCGTGGCTAATATGAAAACCAATTACACACATGGCGATTACATAAAAAAGTGTATTTAAAATACTAAATTTAAAGGATGCGTATACTATCCCATACAAACCAAAATCTTTTGTTTCTACAGTTCCATTAGGTAATTTAATAGTTAATAATCCCGGTTGATGATTAATGCCAAATGCGTAAGTGTAATTAAACAAATGCCAAATCAAATATAGTAAAATAAATAATCCAGTGTATGGCATAGTTTTAGATGCAAGGCTTTGTTCTGAATTTTGATTTGTGGCAATATATTTAATTGGGCGCGCAGCTTGGTTTTCAAACCAGACATTTAAAGCTGTTATTATATGTGTAATAAACAGTAAGCCCAAGGCACCTTCTATTAATAGTAATCCGGGACGCAAATTGGCTAAATGTTGGGCATAACCGTTAAAGCTATCTGCTCCACCAAATAAAAAGAGGTTTCCACCAAGATGCCCACCAAGAAATCCAACCAGTAGCAAGCCAGTTAATCCCAGTAACTGTTTTTTACAAATAGATTGCATAAATACCTCGCAAAAAGTAATAAATTAATATTTAGAATAACAACAATTTTATGATTGTGAAATCAATTTTTAGTTAAACCCATTTTCGGTAAATGTAAAAGGCTTCGGCGTATTGACAATTTGCAGCACAGCCACGATATTGTGCCCATGCTTTAATTTTTGTTGTTGAGCGAGGATGCGGTGCGGGGCGTAATTCTGTTTGGTAAGACTCAATGGCCTTTAGTTTTATATTCAAAATATCTTCGTTTATATTGTAAAACAAGTTTGGTTCAAATCCAGAACCCCATTCCGTAGATGATGGCGTTTCATAAAATATTATTTCATGTACACCAGAGCCAGGACGACAAGCAACCAATGTCGATGCAGAGCATAATTGATGATCTAAATTAATATCGCCAGAATGATGGGTAAATACAATAGTTGGTTTTATATTTTGTATGTGCTCTTCAATGACTTTATTAATTTGAATATGCTTAAGGCTGTCCAATTGCATATCTGGTAACTGTGCATTGTAAAAAGATTGATAGCCAATAATATTACTTGCTTTAATTGACTCTTGTTTTTTTTGTTGAGCAATTTCCTGATTATTAGGATATTGACTAGAACAGCCCTCAGTTAATATTAAGGCATGGGCTTTGTATCCGTCTTGCACTAACTTGTTAATTGTTGCTCCGCAACCGTATATTTCATCGTCTGGATGAGCGCCTATAACTAAAATGTTTTTCATATTTAATAAAAAGGAATTAAAAATTTAAATATTGGCTGAAAATATAACGAGGTAACAATACTGGCGATTGCTATTGATGGTCCATAAGGTAAATATGCATTGCCAGTTTTGATTTTATGTATGATACCCCATACCGAACCAATAATAGGGGCAATAAAAAATACAACAATTATGCCTACAGGGCCTATGAAAGCACCAATCAACGCTTGCAGTTTTAAATCGCCACCACCCATGACTTCTTTGCCTGATATTAGTTTGCCGATAAATGCAATAATCCATAATGACCCATACCCAATAACTAAACCTAGAAAGCTTAAAAATAATGCGTGTAGCCTTGAATTGGCGGCAAAATGGATTTGTGGAAAAGCAAATGATAATATTAATGCAATTAATATCCATGGATATGTAATGCTATTTGGAATAATACCTTTTTCCAAATCAATAAGTGAGCAACTGATTAATATGGATAATAATATTAGATGGACAATTAAACCTGTAAAATTTGCACTAAATATAGATTTTGGTAAATCTGGGTATTGTAAAAAACTTAAACCGTATAGCACAAACATTACAGCGGTAAATGCTTCTATACATATATACCTAGCAGAAATAGGGGCTTTACATTTGCGACATTTGCCACTTAAAATTATCCAAGATAATAATGGAATATTATCATAAAACTTAATTTGATATGAACAAAAAGGACAGGCAGAAGGGGGGCTGACAATGGAAAGTTTTAACGGTATACGGTGTATACAAACGTTTAAAAAAGAGCCTATACAAGCTCCAAAACTCCCCAAGAACAGCAAAAATATAAGCTGAGGAGTATTTAACATAAGATTTCCATTATTAAAAATGGTTGTCCCACCTGGACTCGAACCAGGAACCGACGGTACCAAAAACCGTTGCGCTACCAATTGCGCCACAGGACAACGATGAAAAAGATTTTATAAATACCGCTAATTTAGTCAAGGTTTTTTCTTTATTTTTTATAAAAAAATAAAAGTATATTTAAATATTAATTTTTTAAAAAGAATGTATGTTTATTTTTAATTTTAAATTTTGGACAAACAATAATGAAAATAAAAAATAATCTGCAAAAAAACATACAATTTAATATTATTTTAATTGTGTTAATTGTGTTTTGCTTTATTGGTGCTTTTGTAGTTTACAGTTCCAATAGTATTATTAATCAAATTAAAAGTTCTACGGCATTGATTTTGAAAAAACAAATTGCTAACAAAGAAGCGCAAAATTTAAACAATATAGAAATTATCAGACAAAACTTATACAAAGATATGTATGCAAAGGCTAAATTAATTTTTGATATTAATAAATCTGCTTATGTACAAGCATTAAATGATAATTCTATTTCTACAATAAATAGGCTAACTTCGAATATATTTAAAATTGATAATGATATAATTCACGCTGCTATCTTTGTCAAAAAACAAAAAGAAATTACATGTCTAGCTTATTTTAGCAATCGTTTTAAAAAAGGGTTTAATGTCGTAGGTCATTATAAGAGCGGTAATGACAAGCTTGTATTTGGCAAACAAGAAATTGACGGTAATAATTTGGAACATATTTTTCGCAATCAGAATGAAATGATATTGGATTTTCATAATGATTTTGATGATCAACAAACAATTGAAATCATGGACTTTTCTATGCCTATTTGTATAGATAATTGCCTATTGTCAGAAGAAGATTTGCATAAGTGCAAACCTGTAGGATATTTAAGACTTTGGCTGAGCCTAGAAAATATAACAAATCATATTAACATTTTAAAACTTGATTTAAATAATGATTTAAATGAAAGAATTGCTTTAAATAAAAAAATGACAAATAGTTATATTTCAAAAATTTCCGTTTCTTTAAAACGTATATTTTTATTTTTAATATTACTGGTATTAGTACTTGTGGCTAGTATCTATATCTATTTAAAAATACAGCTAAATGAATTAATCAATCAAAATAATACTATGCATAATGAAATTAAATTATATAAAACAAAATTAATGGATGCTGCTCATCAGGCAGGCATAGCAGAAATGGCAACTGGAGTATTGCATAATATAGGCAATATTTTAACAGGTGTTGTTATCTCAACTAATAATTTGCGAACGGAATACTTTGGCAGTGCAATTGCACAATTAACTCGTGTTGAGGAGATTTTGGTTTCAAATAAAGACAATATGACTGAATTTTTATTAAATGATGAAAAAGGTAAAAAAATACCTAAATTTTTTGTGTTATTAAGTCAACAATTAAATAGTGAATATGAGCATTGTCAACAAACATTGCTTAAAATGAAACAGGGATTAAATATTGTTAATGAAACAATTCAAATGCAACAAAGTCACGCTAGTATTGGCTTTTATGAACAAAATATTGATTTAGAGGAGGAGCTAGAAAGTATTTTATCATTATATATAAATAGTATTGAAAGAGGTGGTATAGAAATAGTGCGTCAATATCAATCTGTAAGATCTGTTAAAGCACAACGAGCTAAAATTGGCAATGTTATTTCTAATTTAATAAAAAATGCAAGAGATGCCACTTTTAACAGTGAAGGTGAATTGCAAATAACTTTAAGCATTGGTTTAAATGTTAATTCTCAACCATTTTTAAGTGTTGCGGATACAGGCTGTGGTTTTGATGAGGAAGTTGGCAATAAAATATTTGATTATGGTTTTACAACAAAGGATAAAGGCAATGGTTTTGGTTTACATCACAGTGCCAATGCCATGCGTGAAATAGGTGGAGAATTAACAGCGTTTAGTGCTGGGCTAAATCAGGGAGCAATTTTTACAATGACATTTGACATTAATAGCCCAGCATAATTTTTAATGCGTATCGTGTTTGGATTATTATCTAGTTAATCGTTTGAATGCACCGCGGCGCTTTTGCGGATTGTTTTTTAGTTCCGCTTGGCGTTTTTCTTCGTAAGCTTGAAAATTACCTTCAAACCAGCGCACTTTGGCGTTGCCTTCAAATACAATCATATGTGTACATACACGATCTAAAAAGAAACGATCGTGTGATATTAGCATAATTGAACCTTGATATTGTAGGATTGCATTTTCTAGTGTTTGCAATGTACCTACATCTAAATCATTGGTTGGTTCGTCCAAGAGTAAAAAATTGCCACTTTGGCGCAATAATTTGGCTAGATGCACACGGTTACGTTCGCCTCCTGATAGATTTCCAACTAATTTTTGTTGTCCTTTACCTGTAAATGCAAAACGGCTCACATAAGCTCTTGATGGAATCATTACTTTGCCAAGGCTAATTTCATCGGCACCACCGGTTATTTCTTCAAAAATAGTTTTGTTGTCATCAAGATGATCTCGTTGTTGATCTACATAGCTCATAGCTACAGTTGGACCAATTTCTATGGTGCCAGAATCAGGTGTTTCAGAACCATTAATCATTTTAAACATAGTTGATTTACCTACACCATTTGGTCCTAAAATACCAACGACAGCACCGCGAGGAATATCAAAATTTAAACTTTCAATTAAATTGGTATCATTAAACCCTTTATTGACGTTGGTAAATTTTAATACTTTTTCGCCAAGCGTAGGTCCTGGAGCAATCATTATTTCGCTGGCATTCATTCTGCCTTCAGAGCCTTTGCGTATCATTTCTTCAAAGTTTGATATGCGCGCACGGGATTGACTTTGACGATCTTCATTGTTCATTTTTAGCCATTTAATTTCATTGTTAAGCATTTTGCGACGACTTGAGGCTGTTTTTTCTTTTTCGGCCATTATTTGTATTTTTCGCGCTAACCATTGGCTATAATTACCTTCAAATGGAATCCCTTTAGTTTGTTCTAATTCCAAAATCCATTTTGTAATATTATCTAAAAAATATCTATCATGGGTAACTACAATAACAGTGCCTTCGTATTCTCTTAAAAACTGTTCCATCCAGTCTATTGTTTCTCCATCTAAATGATTGGTAGGTTCGTCAAGTAGTAAAATATCTGGTTTTTCTAAAAAGGCTTTACATAGTGCAACACGGCGGGCTTCCCCCCCTGATAAAGTAGTTATATCCGCATCATCTGGTGGCAATACCATTGCATCGGCTGCTATTTCTAATTGACGATCTAGCTCCCAGCCATCGACAGCGTCTATTTTTTCTTGCAATTCACCCATTTCCTCCATTAATTTATTCATGGCTTCATCGCTTATGTCTTTACACATATCAATGCTAATTTGGTTGTAGCGTTCAACCCATGTAGTAACTTCTTTAAATGCGTCTAATAAATTTTCTTTTATCGATTTTGATATATCTAATTTTGGCTCTTGTGGTACATAGCCAACTTTAATGCCTTTGCAAGGTTCTGCCTTGCCGTTTATATCTTTGTCTACTCCAGCCATAATGCGTAGTAGGGTTGATTTTCCTGCGCCATTATCACCTACGATACCTATTTTTGCTCCGTGATAAAAACTTAAATTGATGTTGTCTAAAATAACCGTATCGCCATAGCTTTTGGTCATATTTTCCATTTCAAATACAAATTTTGTAGGTGCTTGTGCCATTTGATTTCCCATTTTTGAAAAATTATAAAAATGTATTTTATAAAATTAAAATTTAAAAGAAAAGCCTATCGCCAATAAATTAATAATTGTATTATCGACACAATAGTTTTATATATCTTTTAATGGTGGGTAGACGATGAAAATATTATTAGCATTTGATAGCTTTAAAGAATCTATGAGTTCTTTAGAGGCCGCTAAGGCTTTTGAAAAAGGTTTTGCAAAAGTTGGCAACAATCATAAATTTGAAACAATGCTTATCAGTGATGGTGGCGAGGGTTTTATGGATTCTTTAATTTATCAAAGAGGTAAGCGTGTAACGCGTCAGATTACGGGCCCTTTAGGCGAAAAAATCCGTGCTCCTTTTGGTATTATAGAGGGCAAACAAACCATTGCCGTCGTTGAGATGGCACACGCATCTGGCTTGGAAATGGTGCCTCTTAAAAAAAGAAATCCTATGAAAACCAGCAGTTATGGCACAGGTGAGTTAATTAATTCCGCATTAAAATTGGGTGCACAAGAAATTATTGTCGGTATTGGTGGTTCGGCAACAGTCGATGGCGGTCTGGGAATGGCAAGTGCATTGGGGGTATCTTTTTATGATAAAAAAGGCAAAAAAATAAGTGGTGTATTAACTGGTAAGCATTTGTCTATTATTGACAAAATAGATTTAGATAATCTAAATCCGTTGTTAACAAACTGTAAAATAACCGTAGCTTGTGATGTTACAAATCCTCTATGTGGCAAGCGTGGCGCAGCTTATGTCTTTGGCCCGCAAAAAGGTGCTACATCAAGTATGGTTAAAAAATTAGATGAAGGTTTATCAAACTTAGCAAAAGTTATAAAACGTGATTTAGATGTGGATATTAAAACTGTACCGGGCAGTGGGGCTGCTGGTGGGATAGGTGCTATGCTTATGGCGTTGGCAAAGGCACAATTAAAAAGTGGTATTGATATAGTTTTAGATTCTTTAAATTTTGAAGCTAAATCCAAAAAAGCTGATTTGATTGTAACTGGTGAGGGAAGGGTGGATTTTCAAAGTTTAGATGGTAAAACTATTTCAGGCATTGCTTCTAGAGCTAACGGAACTGCTGTATTGGCTATTGGTGGTGCCGTTGAAGACGAGCATTTAGATGCTTTGTACAGAGCAGGTATCACAGCTACCATGCCATTGGTAACTTGCCCTATTGATTTGGAAACTGCAATTAAAAACGGTAAAAAAGCAATGCTCCAAACAGGTGAGCGTGTTGCTAGAATGATGATGTTGGCTAAATAATATAAAAAGCCACCTATCGATTAGTGATAGGTGGCTTTTGAATAATAATTAATGCTTAAAGGCGCGTTGTCCAGTTAAGACCATTGTGACTTTAGGATTGGCTTCATTACAAGCTATAATACTTTCAAAATCCCGCAAGCTACCGCCAGGATTTACTATAGATGTAACACCTTGAGCAATACCAACGTCAACGCCATCTCTAAACGGAAAGAACGCATCAGAAATCATAGAAGCACCTTTGATGCCTCCTTTAGCTTCTTCCGTTGCATTGTTTAAAGCTTCAATGACAGAAGCGTCTTTTTTACCTTCGTTAACTTCTAATTGTAAGTTTGCAAATGGCATAGCATGTTCACGAAAACAAATTAAATCACGGTATTTGGTATATGCTTTTTGAATAGCAATTTCTGCTACGCCTACACGATCTTGTTCTCCAGTACCTATACCTACTGTAACGCCATTTTTAACATATATTACAGAATTGGATGTAATTCCTTGTTCTACTCTCCAACCAAAAAGCATATCGGCATATTCTGCATCAGTGGGTTGACGTTCTATTTCGTAGGTTTCACCACGGTAAGTTGTTTTTGCAGGTAAAAAGTCAGCGGCCGTTTTAATGCGATTGATTGGTGATTGCTGTACGATAATAGAGCCATCGATTAATGATTTAAAATCGACAAATCGTTTAGATGTAAAATTAGCTAGGTTTTCGATGGCACCTATTTCAACAATGCGTAAATTTTTTCGTTTGCTTAAAATTTCAATAGCACCTTTTTCATAGCTAGGAGCTAAGACTACTTCTAGGTACATATCGCTCATGGCTTCAGCAGTTGCTAAATCTACAGGGCGATTGACAGCAGCACAACCTCCAAATGCTGCTATGCGGTCGGCTTCATAGGCTTTGATAAAGGCTTCGCTTATTGTTGCTCCAACAGCTGCTCCTGATGGATTGTTATGTTTTAAAATTGTACAGGCTGGTTGATCCATTAAGTATTTTAATATATTTAACGCATTGTCCATATCTGTAAGATTGGTTTTGCCAGGATGTTTGCCAAATTGCAACATATTAGCTTCGGTTATGCCACCTACTAAAGCATCCTTGGGGCCGACAAAGCTACATTGACCCAATGTTAAATTGCCGTTTATCAACTCATATAGAGCTGCTTCTTGCCCAGGGTTTTCGCCATAGCGTAAGCCTTTTTCTACGATGATATCATCTTCGGCTATTTTCCATGTGCGTTTGCGATAAGTTAGGGTAGTCTCTCCCCAGCTCATGCTCAAAGACGAAGGGAAATTATCGTCCATTATGGTTTTGTAACTTTTTTTTAAATCTGACATTTGATTCTCGCAAGAAGTGTTAAAATTAAATTTTAAAATCTTTTTCAAGGATTTCTTCTAAATCCCAAAAATTATGTATAGTGTAATCAGGTTCGCTTAAACCTTTAATGTTTAGATACTTACCGCTTCTTTGATTTAAAACGGTTATCATGCCTATTTGATTTGGAGGGTCTATATCTCTAGTGGCAGAATCACCAATAATCATCGCACGTTTTGGGTTGACGCCAGCTTTGTGGCAGGCGCGTTGATAAAGTTGTGGTTCTTCTTTTTGTAAGCCTTCTTCCTCTGTAAAAAAAATGGCTTGAGGATCTAAAAATTGACTTATTTCTAAGCGGATTATTTTTTCTGATTGTTTTAAAGTCAATCCTGAGCTAATTATGCCGATACGCGCGCCTTGTTGATATAAATTTTGAATAATATGAAAAGCATCTTCATAAATAATCAAGTGTCTATGTTTGGCACGATGATAAGCTACAATGGCGGCTGATATAATTAGCGTTTCACGGTGGGTAATAGTTTCTCGCGGTAGGCGTTTTATTAAATCGTCAAAGTGGTGTTCGTAATTGCTAGGGGTGTTTTCGATAACTTTATTTAACTCATTGTTTAATTCATCAAGGCTCATATTTATGCCGGTTTGAATCATTGCTTGCAAGGCAGCTTTGCGAGCCATAGTTGTAAAGTTAGTTGTGCTGTATAAGGTGTCATCAATATCAAAAAATAAAATATCTAATGGTTTTTTACTCATAATTTTCTAATTCTCTTTCGATACGATAACGTACTTCTTGCCATGGAAAGCAATCTCCTGGGCATACAGAATAGCCTAAGTCTCTATGTCTAACAACATTTTCTAACTTTAGATTATATGTCTTAATTAATTTGACTACAAGATTAACTAGAGCATCTAGTTGTTTAGCACTAGGTTCTGTTTGGGTAAAATTGCCTACTAAACATATCCCAATAGCAATTTTGTTTAATTCATCGCTTTTGACATGACCTCCTGGTAATTGTTTTATCCAACGGTTGCCAACTTCTATTTGTCCGTCTTTAGTAAGAGTGCCGTTGCCAATTACAAAATGATATGCAAGTCCATTTTCCATACCGCGTTTACGGTGATGGATATCAAATCGTGCGGCAGAACCTTGTTTGGTTGCTGAATGATGGATGCATATATATTTCCAATTTCTGATAGGCGCTTTTGTTCTTAGTATCGGTGGAATTTGGTTTGATGATATTATAGGTTGGTTATCTGCTTTAAGCGTTAACAGCCATGCTAAGCATATACAAATAGCTACAGAAATAATTTGCGCACCTTGTTTAATGCGGGTTTGTATCATAGGTGTCCAGGTGTGCGTGGGTATGGTATTACATCGCGAATATTACTCATACCGCTTACAAATTGTACCAATCTTTCAAATCCTAAGCCAAAACCCGCATGGGTTGCAGAACCGTGACGACGCAAATCTAAATACCATTGATAGGCATGTAAGTCTATACCAGATTGTTCCATACGTTTTGTAATAATATCCACACGAGTTTCTCGTTCGGAACCGCCAATGATTTCGCCTATGCCTGGCACTAATACGTCCATACCTCTTACTGTTTTACCATCGTCATTACAGTACATATAAAAGGGCTTAATGGTAGCTGGGTAGTTGGTTAAAATCACGGGTGCGTTAAAATATTCTTCACAGAGATAGCGTTCATGTTCGCTTTTTAAATCGCATCCCCAATTTAATGGATATTCAAATTTTTTATTTGATTTTGTTAAAATGTCAATGGCATCAGTGTAACTAAGGCGGATAAAATCAGACTGGCAGATATTTTCTAGTTTATTAATAATGCCTTTTTCAATACGCATATCAAAAAAATTCATATCATCTTGACAGTGTGTCAAAGCAGATTTAATAATTGATTTTAAAAAATCTTCTGCCAATTGCATATTATCGTCAATATTGTTAAAAGCTACTTCTGGTTCAACCATCCAAAATTCTGATAAGTGTCGAGATGTGTGCGAGTTTTCGGCGCGAAAAGTAGGCCCAAAAGTATATACTTTGCCCAATGACAATGCGAAGGCTTCGGCTTCTAGTTGACCACTAACAGTTAATTGAGCTGGTTGTTTAAAAAAATCGTTTTTATCGTTTGTAGTTACTCCAAACATTTCACCAGCGCCTTCACAATCGCTGGCAGTAATAATGGGGGTATTTAAATAACAAAAATCACGTTGGTTAAAAAAATTATGGATAGCATGGGATAGGTGTGAGCGCAAACGCATAACAGCACCTATTGTATTTGTACGAGGACGCAAATGGGGCATAGTTCGCAAAGTTTCTAATGAAATGCGTCCTTTTGATATTGGATAATCATCTTGTACAGTGCCTAAAATTTGTATTTTGTGAGCGTGTATTTCTATATTTTGATTTTTACCTTGTGATTTGACGCTAAGTCCTTGCACACTTATGCAACATCCTGCGCGAAGATGTTCTATTTCATCTTGGTAATTATCTAATTTTTTATCGGCAATAATCTGGATATTATTAATGTTTGAGCCGTCATTGAGTTCTATAAAACTAAATCCACCCTTGGAGCTTCTTTTTGTGCGTACCCAACCTTTAATATTAATATTTATGTCGATAGGGGCTTTTTGTAAAAGCTCTTTTACGTTTGTATTTTGATATTTATTTTGCATTTCCAAATGTTATACAAACGCGCTTAGCTTTGCAAACAATGTATGGGCAATTTATTACAATAAAAAATAAATACTATATATGGTGTTGAAATAATCTTAATATATGTATATGATGTGCTTTGCTTTTAAAGGTAATTATGAATAAGGCAGAATTGATTAACGAAATGATTGGGGCAGATGTGCGGAATTTCCGCTCACGTGCTTCGGCAGAACGCGCTTTAAATGCTGTTTTAGTTGCTATACAAGAAGGTTTATGTAGTGGCGATAAAAAAGTAATGATAAGTGGTTTTGGAACCTTTAAAACAGTAGTGAGTGATGCGCGTAAAGGCGTTGATCCCAATACAGGAGAAGTTATTAGAATAAATGCTTCTAAAAGAGTGCACTTTAGTTGTGGTAAAAAGTTGCGAGAAAGTGCTAACTCTGTAGGCAGGCCAGTAAAATTTTCTGGTGAGCTTATTTAAAACGAACCCCAATTGCCTCCTTGAGGCAATACAACCCGGAGCCTCACTGTGCAAACAGTGGGGCTTTTTTTTTATGAAGAAGAACTCACCAAAAAAAAGACAGTTGCTAAGAAAAAAATTGACTATAATATTTGAATAAAAGGAGTCGAAAATGTCCAGAAAACGTCGTCAACACTCAGCAGAATTTAAGGCTAAAGTGGCCTTAGAAGTTTTAAGTGGTCAAAAACATTAAGTTAACTAGCTGAGCAGTATGATATTTCACCATCCGTAATAACAAAGTGGAAATCAAAACTAGTTGAGCAATCGTCAACATTATTTGCTAAAGGCGGTAGCCCATTAGATAAAAATGACAATCAAGTTTAGAGATGGATAAGGATTTTTTATCCAAGGCGTTCGAACCCTACCGGTCCCGATAAAG
>JAMOSO010000016.1 GCA_027063065.1 Planctomycetota bacterium
CATCCTGGCAGATATAATGTCAGTGCTAGACACACTGTAATGGCATTGCTATTTTTAGCTAAAGGCGTTAAAAAAAGTGGTTCTTTAAGATCTATAGTAGTTAAACGGAAAAATGGAAAAACTTCTCATTTTGATACATATAAAGCATTAATCAACGGCGACCCAAGTATGGATATTACTTTATTAGATGGTGATGTTATCCATGTACCACCCATTGGTAAAACTGTAGCTATAACTGGCCAGTTAATAAGACCAGGTATTTATGAAATATTAGGCAATGAAACCATCAAACAAGCCATTAAATTTGTAGGCGGTTTTAGCCCCACAGCCCGCAAAGACAGTATAGCTATTGTTACTGAAAATCAAAATAAAAATGGATGGAAACTAATCGATATACCAAAATCTAAATGGCAAAACTACACCCTTAAAACTGGCAATATTATTGCAGCAAGGGCTACATCATATATTGATAATGAAATCACCACAATTAAAGGTGCTGTGCACTTTCCAGGCACTTACTCTTGGGCGCAAAATACCAGTTTATTAAGCATAATCAAAGAAGCTGGCGGTATTACCAATAATGCCTATAAAAAATATGGTATTATTAAACGCAAAAATGGAATACCAACCGATTATCAAAAAGACGAGTTATTAGGGCAAATTATCAAAAGAAGTACATTATCGTTTAATGTTGATGATATTATAACTGGCAAAACAAATGTTATATTAAAATCAGGTGATGAAATCATAATATACTCACGACAAGAAATACAAACTCCAGCCACTGTTAGCGTTATTGGAGAAATAAAAAATCCTGGCACATATGAATATTCTAACGATATGCGCTTAATAGATTTAATTGTTTTAGGTGGAGGCTTAAGTGCCGACGCATCATTTGAAAAAGCTATCTTAACTAGAGTCGAACGCAAAAATAACCAACGCAATATTAATAAACGTATTATTGACTTGAAATCTCTTTTAAATGGCAAAAATGATATCCGCCTGCAACCAGGTGATGAATTAGTTATAAGTAAAAGCAAGGTCAATTTTATCCATGTAAAAATTACTGGAGAAGTTAATCTACCTGGCACATACCGCATGAAAAACACTGATAAAATCGCTGATTTATTAACCCGTGCCAATGGCTTTACTGATAAAGCCTATCCACAAGGGATGATTTTTAATAGAGAATCAATTAAAGCAAAAACCAAAATTGAATTTCGCAATATGGCCGACCGTTTAGAACATAATATGATGTTGTCAATGGCCACATTTATAGGCAATCATGCCGGCGAAAATACAAATGAAGGAATTGAACCATTTTTAAAATTTCAACAACGCATTGTGGATCGCGCTAAAAATATCCAACCAACTGGACGAATTATCTTAAAAATGCCCAATAATATGACACGTTTTAAAGATAGCGTAGCTAATATAGAATTAATGAATGGAGACACTATTTATGTGCCTGCTACCATTAAATCAATCAATATTAACGGAGAAGTCATTAATCCGTGTACTGCTGTTTGGAAACCTAATGCCATTTTAAGTGATTATTTAAGTTTTGCGGGTGGTATAACCAAATTTGCCGATCCTCAATCAATATATGTTATACGCACTAGTGGTGAGATTTTAACCCCCGCAAACTATCGTCAAACTTTAGGATTAAACACAAATGGCTTAAGCAACAGAGAAAATCATGATACAATGTTGAAAAAATTTAAGCATTATACATCTAAAAATGATTTTACAGAAATACCTATTCAGCCAGGGGATACCATATATATACCTCAAAACACAGAAATAAAATTTAGTAAGGTATTTGTAATGCGCGCTGTATTATCTGATGCTTTACGAGTAGCCACTTTTGCCAAAATTTTAACGGATTTTTAAAATGCCCAATACAGAAAATGTACCTAAGCTTAAGCCATCTTTTAATAACGATGATGAAATAGATTTATGGGAATTAGCAACTACTATATGGAAACGCAAAAAACTAATTATTAGCATAACCTTAAGCTTGACCATATTAACTTGCATTTACATAAAATTAAAACCTAATTTATATGAAGCACAAGCAACTATATTGCCTATTCAAAATGGCAACAATAAAATAAGTGGCGCTGCCGGTGCCTTAGCAATGTTTACTGGGGCAAAATTACCTGCTGGCAATAACGATGCCAATATAGAACTAATTTTAAATAGTCGTACGTTTAAAGAGGCATTAATAAAAAAATATAATTTAATGCCCAAATTATTTAAACCAGAACAATTAAATGATGTAGAACCGCCTTTAATATCTTATGAAGGCGTAAAAGCTTTAAATGATATTATTAGCTTAAGCACAGATAAAAAAGAAGGCATTTTAACAATAAAAGTTTTAACAGAAGATCCTAAATTTAGCCTTACATTAGCTAACCATATTATCAGCACATTACGTGAATTTATTAAAAATAATGTATATACATCGTCTAAACGCTATCGGCAGTTAGTAGATTTGCGTCTAAAAAAAGTTAAGCAAGAACTAGAAAATATTAAAAACATAAACAATGAAGAATTTAGTATGTTATTACAAACCAAGCAAGATGCATATGTAAACCTATTTAAAGCACAGGAACAAGCAAAGTTAGATGAAATCAAAAATACCGTTCATTTTGAAGTCATCGACCCTGCTATTTTACCTTTAAAACATGCTAAACCAAAACGAGCTTTAATAGCCATAGTTGCATTTG
>JAMOSO010000017.1 GCA_027063065.1 Planctomycetota bacterium
AAATTTAATTGGTTTGCTTACTGCTATTGTATTATTTTGTGTTGTAATACAAAATCAATACCTTCTATGACGTCTTTTAAATTATTTACTCGATCTAATTTTGCTGATAATTTATGAACACCTTGATAACCACTTAAATATTTAATCATCTGAGGTCTAAATTTACGACATGCAGATATTTCATAAGTATTTGAATTTTTGTTTTTGCGTCGACAACTATTTTTAAATTTATTTATTAATTCATTTAAATGATAAATAATAATCTCTCTACGTTGCTCATTATTTGGATGTATAAAAGAAAGATTATTAAGTTTGCAAAATATTTCTTGAAAAATCCATGGATTGCCAATAGCAGCTCGTCCTATCATAACAGCATCAACTTTAGTGTGCTTAAGCATATCAATTGCATCTTGTGCGCAATTAATACCGCCATTGCCAATAACAGGTATATTCAATTGTTCTTTGATTTTTGCGATTAATTCCCAGTCGGCATTCCCTTTATGGTGATTTTCAGCATATCTCCCATGTATAGTTAAGGCTTTTCCACCATTAGACTCTACAGCATTGGCAACTTCATTTATCAAAGGAAAACCATCTTTTAAGCCTATTCTAGTTTTTAAAGTTACAGGTAAATCAACAGCATCGCTGACAGCAGATATTATTTTTCCAATATTTTCTGGATTTTTCATTAAAGATGCCCCTGCGCCTTTTTTCATTAATTTTGGCACTGGACATCCTGCATTAATATCTATAAGAGAGAATCTATTTAATTTTTCTATATTTATTGCTACTTCTGCCATTCTGGCGGCATCGGTGCCAAATATTTGCGCACCAACAGGTTGTTCTGACAAATCAGAAGTCAGGTATTCTAAACTTGCATTTGCTTCCCTGATTATACCTTCAGAACTTATTAATTCAGATATAACTAAGCCGCAATTAAATTTACGACATATTTTTCTAAAAGGCAAATCACTAAATCCAGCCATAGGAGCCAATACTGTTGGGGTTGTTATGGTTAAATCTTTTATTGATAAAGGATATATTTTCATAAATTTAAATTTAAAATCCTATCTTTGCATAGACCCATAACAGTTGAGTGACTACCTTCAATATCTTTTATTAACCAATCACCATGTTCGTCTATATTAAATCCACCTGCTTTATCTAATGGATTTACTTCAGCTACATATTTTTTAATAATCTTATTGTTTAATTTTTTAAAATATAAAATTGCTGAATCACAATATATATGACTTATTTTACCATCATAGTAACCCATTGCCGTATATATTGTTAATTTATTGTTTGAAAATGTATTTAACAAATTGATAGCTTCTAGCTTATCTTTTGGTTTGCCGATGGTTTTATTGTTGAATGCTACTACTGTATCGGCAGTGATAATTCGATTATCTTGATTCTTATTAATACACCAATTTAATTTTAAAGAACTATTTTTAATTACAGTTGCTTTAGCATTATTTTTATCATGTATTTCATTGACGCATGGAATTATAACTTCAAATTTGATATTTAAGTTATTTAATATTTCTTGTCTGCGGGGTGAACCTGATCCTAAAATAATCATAAGAATATGATATTGACTAGGCTTTCTTTTGCAAGCTAGAAGAGTCTTTGTTATCCTTAATTTATGAGTGAATTTAATCTTGTTTCTGAATATAAAATGAGTGGAGATCAACCTCAGGCAGTAAAATTATTGGTTGAATCTTTAAAAAAAGGCAATCGTTTTCAAACTCTGGAAGGTGTTACAGGTTCTGGTAAAACATTTAGTATGGCCAATATTATTTGCCAATTAAATAAGCCAACTTTAGTATTGTCACATAATAAAACTTTAGCTGCTCAACTGTATAACGAATTAAAGTCTTTTTTTCCAAATAATGCTGTAGAATATTTTGTATCATATTATGATTATTATCAGCCAGAGGCATATATCCCTCAACGAGATTTATATATAGAAAAAGATTCGGCAATAAATGAAGCTATTGATAGGTTGCGATTAGCTGCTACAGCATCATTGCTATCTAGGCGAGATGTTATTGTAGTTGCGTCTGTTTCTTGTATATACGGACTAGGCTCGCCAGAAGACTACGAAGATATGACTCTTTGTATTGATAAAAATATTGAAATATCACGAAATAGTATAATCAAGTCTTTAGTTGATATACAATACGAAAGAAACGATATCGACTTTCAGCCTGGACATTTTAGAGTTAGAGGAGATACTTTAGAGATATTCCCAGCTTACACACAAAATGCATTGCGTGTGGAAATGTTTGACGATGAGATAGAAGTGTTAGCTTGGATAAACCCCATTACAGGCAAACAAATTTCAGAGATAGAAAAAATAATTGTTTTTCCCGCTAAACATTTTGTGATCAATGAAGACAAATTAAAATTAGCCAAGCAAAGTATTTTAAAAGAGCTAGAAGAACAACTTTGTTATTTGGATATGCATGGTAAAGCTTTAGAGGCTAATAGATTAGAAAGTCGAACACGCTATGATATGGAAATGTTAGAAGAGATAGGTTATTGCAAAGGTATTGAAAATTACTCAAGGCATTTTTCTAATAAGCTAGCTGGAGAGCCTCCTGCAACATTATTAGATTTTTTTCCAAATGACTATTTAATGGTTGTAGATGAAAGTCATGTGAGTTTGCCACAAGTTAGAGGGATGTACAACGGTGATTTTGCTCGTAAATCAAACTTAGTTAATCATGGTTTTAGATTGCCATCAGCATTAGATAATCGTCCTTTAAAATTTAATGAATTTAAAAACAGAATTAATCAGGTAATAATGCTTAGTGCCACTCCATCTGAATTTGAATATCAAACTTCATCAATTATTGCTAAACAAATCATACGCCCAACAGGACTAATGGATCCTCCTGTAGAAATACGTCCTGCAAAAAGTCAAATAGTTGATGTTATGGATGAAGTAAAAAATGTGATCTCGCAAGGTCATCGTGCTTTATTAACTACTTTAACTAAAAAATTATCAGAAGATTTAACTTCATTCTTACAAGAACAAAACTTTAAAGCCGAGTATTTACATTCTGGTATTGACACTTTAGAACGTATAGAAATATTACAAAAGCTACGTTCTGGAGAAGTTGATGTTTTAATAGGGGTTAATTTATTGCGTGAAGGATTAGATTTGCCTGAAGTTGCTTTTGTGGGTATTTTAGATGCTGATAGAGAAGGTTTTTTGCGCTCTACTACATCTTTAATTCAAACAATAGGTAGGGCAGCAAGGCATGTTGATTCAAAAGTTGTTTTATATGCGGATATTATTACAAAAAGTATAAAAGAAACGGTGGCAATAACAGCAAAACGGCGCAAAATACAAGCTATTTATAATAAACAAAATGGTATTACTCCAAAATCTATAAAGCGTCAATTACAATTACAACTAGCAGAATTAGGTGAGGCAAAAAAAGTTGCAGAAAAACCTGTTGATTATGGAGTAATAGATTTTAAAGAGCGTCAAGATATCATCAGTTTATTAGAGGCCGAAATGTTAGAGGCTTCCAAGTCTTTGCAGTTTGAAGAAGCCGCAAAACTGCGTGATGAGATTATTAAGTTAAAATCAGATATATAATTTTAATTTACCAAGCGTATATAATCTGTATTGGTTTGGGCTATACGTTCGGCCAAACTGATTGCTATTTTCTCTAATAATCCAGGCATAAATGAAGTAAATTGTTCTAATTTAGTAATACATATGCTTGCTAAAGTGCAAGCAGTTTCTGTGCGAACAGTTGCACTTCGTGGTTGACTTAACAATGACGACATTTCTCCAATAATGGAGCCTCGCTCGCCTAGGCTTGCAACGTGTCTACCGTCAACTTCGATATTAAGTTTGCCATCTAATAATATATATAAGTCTAAAGATGTTTCGCCTTGTTTGAATAATGTCTTACCTGCGGGGTATGTTTTAGTCATTCCTGATTGAGAATCATTTGTTTTGTCAAAAGCTTGGGTAATATCTTGTTCACTAACTGTCGATGTGGATTCTTCTGATATTTTTTGATTTATTTCGTGCAGTTTCATAGCTAGATTGCGACATAGCCTTACCATAACTAAGGGTTGTGTTTTTGCTTGACCTATTAAAGATTTGCCATCAAAACTATGTACCATACAATCTGTTTTGGCAATTGCAGTTGCGCTGCGGGGTTTGGATCGTATAGCTGCCATTTCACCAATAAATGAACCTTCTTTGTTGATAGTAGCAATAATACGATTATTTATTTTTATTTCAATTTCACCATTTAAAAGTAAAAATGCAGTATGTGTATTCTCGCCTGCTTCAAATAATACAGTGCCAGCAGGTATTTGTTTGCCAATTTTTATCACTTGCTTAGTAGCTTCTTTTTCGTAATTTGCAATATTGTCTTTAACGATTTGATTTAAATTTAGTTGAGGCTTTACTACAATAATATTACTTTGTAATAATTTAGGTATTTGGTGCAACAATTCAGAAGTTAATTTTTGACCAGCAGGTACAATAATGTTTTTACCATCTACAATATCTCTCAATATTGTTAGACCAGTAGCAAATTTTATTGGGATGTGATTAGTATGCATTGTGCCCCTTTGTTAATAGAGTACACCCGGTAGGATTCGAACCTACAACCCTCAGGTTCGAAGCCTGATGCGCTATCCAGTTGCGCCACGGGTGCATGAAGTTTTTATTTTACCTTTTTTTTTATCTCTATCAAGTAAGAAAATGCATAAAAAGACTTGCTGCATATTGTGCAATTGATAAAATCAAGAAAGTTTCTGCATATATAGATTTTGTTCTTTAATATATTTGATAACTGTAGGATTAAGCATATCTGTATGTTTATAAATGTCTTCTCGAATCATAGTAGAAGAAATAGCTAATGTATTTATTTTATGATAATAACTTTTTAACTTTTTTTGGATTGCAATAGGTAGTGCATAATCTATCTCTTGAGTTTCTCCAGGTCTAATAACTATCAACGGTTCTATGATTTCAAGCAATTTACGCCATGATTTCCATGTGGAAAAAATACCAGCCATATCGTTGCCCATAATAAAAAATAATTTATCATTAGGATGTAATTTCTTAAAGTGCAAAGCGGTATTAATTGTGTAAGATGGACCTTTTGTTTGATTTTCGTAATCACTAATTTGAAATAGAGGTTCATCTTTTATGGCCAAGGAGGCCATTTTGTATCTATGTTTAAATACAGTTATTGTTTTGTTTAATTTATGCGGAGGTAAGGCTGAAGGTAAAAGAGTGACGCGATCTAATTGACATACTTTAGCTAACTCTTTAGCAGCATGTATGTGACCTGAATGTATGGGATCAAATGTCCCGCCTAAAAGTGCGTGTCGCATACATAAATTGTTACATTTATATGGTAAAAGTCCATAAAAAAGGAGAAAAAATGAAAATCACTCAAGATATGATCGCGACACGTGCTGGTGTCGACCGTTCAACTGTGAGTAAAATTTTAAGTAACAATCCTAATTATCACCCAAATGAACATACAAGAGAAAAAGTTTTTAGAATTGCAGAGGAATTGGGTTATGATTTTGGAGCAATTCATAATCCATTAAGGCGTAAATATAGTAGATTTGATGTAAATGTAGCAGTGTCTTTTAAAATTGTTTTTGAAAGTGGTGAAATATTTGATACGGGTACAGGAGTCTTACGTAATATCTCTACTGGTGGAGCATTATTAACAGACATTAAAACCACTAAAGAGACATTGCCTATTAAATTTTTTACTATTGAGGTTGCTGTAAATGAGATTGAGGGTTTGCAAGATATTGTTGCAGAATGTGAAGTAGTTAGATTTGGTATAGAAGGTACTAGCATATTAGCTCAAATAGGATTAAAATTTCGAAATTTACTGCCAACAGCTCGTCAAAGGGTTAATAATTTTTTGGAAACACGTAAAACACAACGCATTGAAGAACGCATACAAAAAATGGGTAAAGCTCCAGAAGGTTCGGTTTTAGATAGGCGATAATAATGGGGAGAAAATATTTAAGTGTTATGTTTGAATGTTGTTCTGTATATCAACGCATTTATATAAATAAAGCGGAAACAGCTTATGTAGGCTGGTGTCCAAAATGTTGTAAAAAAGTATCAATAAAAATTGGTTCGAAAGGGACTAGCACAAGGCATTTTAGGGTAAGTTAATATGAATCTTGAAGAATTAATTAATCAAAGTAATGCGCTTATTCGTCAGGATAAAGATAATCTAGTAGCCGAGATTAAGATTCACGGTTATGATGGTAAAATAGACGATATTATTACTATTATTAAACAAAACAAAACAAAATTAGATGACGATGCATCTATTTTGGAGCAAAAAATAATAGAATATCAAAAAATTTTAGAAAAACGCAGTAAACCTGTTTTGAAATTAACCCAGGCAGCTTTAACACTCTGCCTTTCTCAAGGAGCAGAGATGGATGATCTCGATGACTTATTAGGTGAAGATAATAAAGAAACAAATACAGAAGTGGATTTAGATGAGTTATTAGGCGAACAAAGCGCAACGGAAGAAGTTGACTTAGATGCACTCTTAGATGATGTTACACAAACTGATTCACCAGATAGTGTTGAAGCTCCATCAACTTCCGATGAAGGTGATGGGTTAGATGCTTTATTAGAAGAAACTAATGAAAATATAGACGAAACTGATGGTTTAGACTCTTTATTGGATGAAAGTTCTGACACTGAGGATAATGGTTCAAAAGATGATTTAGATGCTTTATTGGATACAAATACTGACTTAACTGAATCAACTGACGACCCTGTTGATGAAGACAATATAAATGAAGATGTTGTTTCAGGTGCTTGTGCTAAGGATGAGTTATCTGCCGATGAGGTGGTTGAGACTGAAAATGCTATAGAAGAGCCTCTTGATGATGCTAAAGTGGAAGATGAAACTACAGAAAAAGATATTAGTGAAGAATTAGAAATAACTAATAATGTTACAGAAGAAGCCTCAGCAGATACAGTTGATGAAGACAATATAAATGAAGATGTTGTTTCAGGTGCTTGTGCTAAGGATGAGTTATCTGCCGATGAGGTGGTTAAGACTGAAGATGCTATAGAAGTGCCTCTTGATGATGCTAAAGTGGAAGATGAAACTACAGAAAAAGATATTAGTGAAGAATTAGAAATAACTAATAATGTTACAGAAGAAGCCTCAATAGATACGGTTGAGGTTGACGATGTAAGTGAGAATGATGACAATGCAGAAACTGCAACAGTAGATGAAAATGAAAAGTCAATAATACCAGAAGATGAATTACTTTCTGAGGTGATGGATTTTACAGAGGAAAGTGACGAATCTGATTTAGATTTAGATTTAGATATTGATGAACATATTGAAAATATTCAAAGTGGGTTTATCGCTAGCGTTAAAGAAGCTGGAACTAAAGTTAGAATAGAGGGGGAAGAAATTAGCAATGAAAAGGTGCTAAGTTCTACATTTAGACTGCTTTCTGTAATTGATGGAGAAGATACAGTATTGTTAGAGTCCGATAAAAAAGAAACAATTGCCAATGAGTATATATCTCAATTAAATCAATTTAAAGCGAGTGAGTTATGTGTAGTTGAAGTTTTGTATAAAGAATTACAGGTAAAACGTTATGAATCTATCGAAATGCCTATTAATGTAGGTGTAAAGTTTTAATGGGTGTATTTGGTGATGTTGTCAAATCGTTTGTTACTCTAGCATTGAGTGACAGCGTTGTAGACGATAATTATAGGTTGGGGCTTGAGCAGGCGTCTAAGCATTATCTAAACGCTGTTGAGTCTCGATCTGATGCCGAATTTAAAAAAGTTTTTCAGATTTTACAAGCATTAGACAAATTTATTCCTAGTGACGCATCTGCGATTATAAACAAGTATCAATTATTAATACAAACTCATCTTAAAGTAGCTGAAATTGCATTAGAAAATTTGCAATTAGATTTACAAAAAGCAGATGGCAATGCTCAAACTCCTGACGAAGAAAAACCTGTAAATAGTTTACATTTAGAATTAGCTAATATTATACAGCACTTAGAAGCCGCTGAGGTTAAAAAAGATTATTTATTAAGGCAGTCGTATAGTGTTAAAAATGATGCTGAGCTTAAAGATGTAAAATCTAAAATATTGCAATTAAAACAAAGAAAGCACGAGTTAGAAAATGCTATTTTGATGGCCACTAGCAGAGGGGCCGAAAAGAAAGTAATGAAGTCTGCTTATGAAAATAAAATAAATATAGCGTTGCGAGCAACTTTAGAGTGTTTAGTAGAATTAAACGGTATAACTGATTTTAGTTCTAAGAATGCGCAACAAAAAACAGAGTTAATTTCTAATGCAAAAAAAGCAATCGAATATATAAATAATGCATTAAAGGAGGCTGTCCATTGAGTATTAAGAGTATGACTGGTTTTGCCAGTTTGAGCCAAGAGGGTGTGGATTTTCAAATACAAGCAACAATATCTAGCGTAAATGGTAAAGGTGCTCAAGTTAAAGTGAGATTGCCAGAGGCCTACCGTCATTTAGATATACCAATTAGAAAGAAAATAGCTTCACAAATATCACGAGGTAGTATCAATTTAAGTGTAAATATTCATTTGGATAATTCTATGCCAATTAAAATAGATAAATCTCGTTTAACCTCTTTTTTAAAAAGTATAGAAGATGCTACGGGATACAAGCCTACTGAAGTTAGTATTCAAGATATCTCAGTAATACCAGATATATTTATAGAGGATATAGATGTAGTACGTGCAGATATAGAGCTAGCTATTGATCAAATAATAACAAATTTGTTAAATGACTTTAATCAAATGCGTACGGTAGAGGGTAGCTCTCTTAAAATAAACTTGGAATCACAATTGTCTGAAATAAAGAAATTAGTGAAAGAAATAAGAGATTTATCCGCTGGGGCTGTTGAAATAAATATGCAAAAAATTAAAGATAGAGTGCATAATCTTTTAAGTGGTTACGATCAGGAGATAAAACGAGAGGATATGTTACGCGAAGTAGCTATTTTAGCAGATAAATGTGATATTACAGAGGAATTAGACCGTTTAGATGCACATATACCAGCTTTTCAAAAAGCCTTGTCTGAAGGTAGGGTAGGTAAGAAATTAGATTTTATTTTACAAGAAATGAATCGGGAGACTAATACAACTGGTTCTAAAACTTCTCAGGTAGAAGTTTCAGAAAGGGTTATTTCTATCAAGAGTTTAATCGAGGCTATGCGTGAGCAGTCATTAAATATAGAATAATTTTAAAAAAGGCTTGCATTTAAATTTAATTTTATTAAAGTATCGCCTCCACATTTGAGGTGGCATGGCCAAGTGGCTAAGGCAAAGGTTTGCAAAACCTTCATTCCCCGGTTCGAATCCGGGTGCCACCTCCATAAAAGAACTCAGGCCGAGTGGTGGAATTGGCAGACACGTGGGATTTAAAATCCCATTCCCGTTAAGGGAGTACCGGTTCAAGTCCGGTCTCGGCTATTAATACTAAATGGCAATCACTGAAAAGTGGTTGCCATTTTTTTTGGTGAAACTACAAATTTCTATGTTATAATTAAACGTTTAAAAATAAAATATATGGAGTAGTAATGCCTAAAATAAAACGAGCTTTGGTTAGTGTTTCAGATAAATCTGGTATTCTTGAATTTTGTCAGGGCTTAAGTAATTTAGGCATTGAAATTGTTTCGACTGGTGGAACATCTAAACTGTTAAAAGATAATAATGTGCCTGTAATGGATGTTTCAGAAGTAACTGGTTTTCCAGAGATGATGAACGGCAGAGTTAAAACATTACATCCTAAAATTCATGGAGGCATTTTGGCTGTTCGCGATAATCCAGAGCATGTTACAGCTATGCAAGAACACGATATTACAGGTATAGATATGGTTGTAGTTAATTTATATCCATTTGAAGAAGTAATGAAAAAAACTAATGTATCATTAGAAGAACTAATAGAAAATATCGATATTGGCGGTCCAACTATGATTCGTTCTGCTGCAAAAAACAATCGTGATGTTACCGTCGTTGTGTCTCCTGATGATTATGCTAAAGTTTTAGATATGCTTAAAAATAATCAATTAGAAATTCCACAACAACAAAATCTAGAATTGGCTATTAAAGCCTTTGGGCGCACAGCTCAGTACGATACTACAATCAATACTACTTTAGCAAAGCGTATACAAGGAGAATAATGTGAAAGTTTTAGTTATAGGAAGTGGTGGGCGCGAACATGCATTAGCTTGGAAACTTTCTCAAAGCCCCAAAGTAAGTAAAATATTTTGTGCGCCTGGCAATGCAGGTATAGCCCAAATTGCAGAAAATATAGATTTGGCAGCTGATGATGTTACCGGCTTGGCAATGTTTGCCAAAGATCAAGCTATCGATTTGACCGTAGTAGGTCCAGAAGTATCTTTGGTTGCAGGTATTGTAGATCGTTTTGAAGGGGCTGGAATGAGAATTTTTGGTCCAAAAAAAGAGGCTGCAATGTTAGAAGGTTGCAAAGAAGTTGCTAAAAAACTTATGCGAAACTATCAAATCCCTACAGCATCTTATGAAGGGTTTTCAGAATTAGAGCCAGCTATTAATTATATAAAAAATCAACCTCACCCATTAGTAGTCAAAGCTACTGGACTTGCTGCTGGAAAAGGTGTTGCCGTATGTGATAATGCGGAAGAGGCCATTGTGGCTGTAACAAAAATGATACGAGAGGAAGCATTTGGTTCCGCAGGTAGACGAGTTATTATAGAAGAGCGCATGAGCGGGCCAGAAGTGTCTATCTTATTATTTTGTGATGGTCAAAATATTGCTATGATGCCAGCTAGTCAGGATCACAAAGCAGCTTATGATGGTGGTAAAGGGCCTAATACAGGCGGAATGGGTGCGTTTTGTCCGTCACCATTGATGAACAAACAACTTGAAAAAGATATTATTGACAATATTGTTATACCCTCGGTACATGGTGCTAAGTGCGAGTTTGGCGGATTTAAAGGTATAATGTATATTGGTTTGATGTTAACCCCACAAGGGCCTAAAGTCTTAGAATATAATGTACGTTTTGGAGATCCTGAATGTCAACCTCTATTAATGATGTTAGAAACTGATTTAGTTGATGTAATCAATGCTGTTATTGATGGCAATTTAGACAAATTAGACATTAAATGGAAAGAAGATAGCGCTTCGATTTGTTTGGTTTTAGCAGCAGGAGGCTATCCTGGCAAGTATGAAAAAGGCCTCGAAATAGAAGGCTTAGATGATGTTAGTCAAGAGACGGTTGTATTTCACGCAGGAACAAAAAAATCTAGGGCAGGTCAAATAGTTACAAATGGTGGGCGTGTCCTAGGAGTTTGTGCTACAGGTAAAGATTTAAAAGAAGCAGCTAGCAAATGCTATCAACAGGCCGAAAAAATAACTTTTCATGGTATGCAATATCGTACGGATATAGGTAGCTTTAATACAAAATAAATGAAGAATATATTTTAAAGGTCTCAATGATTGCCAGTGAAACTATAGTAGTAATTTTATGTTGCGCTTGTTTTGCCGCATTATTATGGGTATCTTTTTTGTTAGAAGGTGTTAAGGAAGAAGAAGATCGTAAAGACTTTGTAGAACAGCGTATGCGGAGTATACGTGAGGCAGAAGAAAAAAAGCGTCGCCGACAATCTGGTCAAAGTCTTCATGAAATTACTAAAAAAGGATAAGTATGAACTTTACAGAAGATAACGTCAGAGAAGTGGCTGCTCTTGCACGTTTAAAATTTGATGATAAAAAAATTGCAAGTATGGCCGAACAGATGGACAAGATTGTTGGTTATGTTCAATTGATTCAAGACGCACCCGTTGATGATTTAGAACCTTTTATATATCCTACAGAGTTAACTAATGTACTTAGAGAGGATATTCCTCAAGAATCTTTGGCAACTGTAGATGTGCTAGCAAACTGTCATAAAGCGGACGAACATTTTTTTTATGTGCCTCCAGTAATTGAGTAATTCTATGAATTTAATAAATTTAACTGCCCAAGAAATAAAAACTAAAGTCTTGAATTTAGAAATATCACCGCTAGATATAGTGGAACAGTTTTTAAATAATATAGAACAAAAAGATAAAACAATAGGTGCATTTGCCCATATTGATAGGGAATATGCGGAAATTTGCGCTAATGATTTGGAGATAAGATTAAAAAAAGGTGAAAAACCTGCTCTTGCTGGCATTCCTATTGCTATTAAAGATAATATTTCTAGAAAGGGTTATCTAACTACTTGTTGTTCTCTTTCCTTGAAAGATTATAAAGGTGTTTATGATGCTACAGTTGTTAGCAAATTACGTGAAGCAGGGGCTATTATAGTTGGCACAACAAATATGGATGAATTTGCTATGGGTTCGTCATGCGAAAACTCAGCTTTGCACCCAACTAAAAATCCATGGGATTTAAATTATAGTCCAGGTGGCTCAAGCGGTGGCTCGGCGGCATGCGTGGCTGGCGGGTTAGTGCCTCTGTCATTAGGTTCTGACACAGGAGGTTCTATACGTCAACCTGCTAGTTTATGTGGAGTGTTGGGCTTAAAACCTTCTTACGGCAGAGTTTCACGTTACGGTTTGGTTGCTTTTGCCTCTAGCTTAGATCAGATTGGGTCATTTGCGCGCAATTATCAGGATTTAAATTTATTAACAGAAGTTATTTCTGGTTATGATAAAAAAGATTCAACTTCAGTTCAAAAAGATTTAAATTTAAATTTTGACAAAGACAAAACTATTACAGTAGGTATTCCAGAAGAGTATTTTAGTGACGGTTTAAACACAGATGTAAGAATCAAAGTAGAAGAAGCTTTGGATTATTTAACAAAAAATGCCAATGTTAAAACGATACCCATTAGTTTACCATCTTTAAAATATGCTATAGCTACTTATTATGTTATTGCTACTGCAGAGGCCAGTTCAAATTTAGGTCGCTATGACGGTATGCATTATGGTACAAGATTTGATGGTGAAAATTTAACCGATAGCTTTTGTCAAAGTCGAACAAATGGATTTGGTGATGAAGTACAGCGTCGTATTATGTTAGGCTCTTATGTATTATCTAGTGGATATTATGACGCTTATTATGTAAAAGCATTAAAAGTCAGGCGATTAATTGCCAATGATTTTCAAGATGCTTTTACAAAATGTGATGTAATTATTGGTCCGACTTCTCCCATTGCTGGATTAAAATTAAATGAAGATGTCGATGATCCGATGAGTAAATTTTTGTTAGATATTTATACAGTGAGTGCAAATTTAGTAGGGCTACCAGGATTATCTGTACCATGTGGTTTTGGCGATAAAAATCATCCTATTGGTTTGCAGATAATAGGAAATTCTTTTGATGAAGCCTGTATACTTGAATTAGCTAGGCGTTTTGAAAATGCAGGACATAATAATAAAATCGCGGAGATTGCATAATGACATGGCAAACAGTAATTGGTTTAGAAATACACGTTCAACTTGCAACTAAAACGAAGCTATTTTGTGGATGTAGTTTAGCTTTTGGCGACGCTCCTAATTCTCACACTTGCCCAACTTGCTTAGGCTTACCTGGTTCTTTGCCAATTTTAAATAAAGGGGCAGTTGATAAAGCTATTTTGGCAGCATTGGGTTTGGAATGTAACATTCAAGAATTTTCAAAATTTGATCGCAAGACTATTTTTTATCCTGATATGCCCAAAGCTTTTCAGACCACTCAACTAGATTTGCCATATTGTTTAAAAGGTGGGTTGGAGATTCCTTTACAAGATGGTAATTCAAAGTTTATCGAGTTAAATAGAATCCATATAGAAGAAGATGCAGGTAAAAGTATACATGATCATACTCCAGAATATTCTTGTATTGATTTAAATCGTGCAGGCACGCCTTTAGTGGAAATTGTAACCGAACCATGTATAGAGACAGCAAAAGAAGCTACTACTTTTTTAAATCGTTTACGTATGATTTTAATTTATCTCGGCGTTAGTGATTGTGAGATGAGCCAAGGTAATTTTAGATGTGATGCTAATGTGTCTATTAGAAAAGCTGGCGAAAAACTAGGAAATAAAACTGAAATTAAAAATATGAATTCATTTTCAAATATTGAAGATGCAATTAATTATGAAATTAAACGTCATAAAAAAGTATTAGAAAAAGGTGGTAAAATCGAAGAAGAAACTCGTCTTTGGGATGTTGAAAAAAAACAGACTAGAGCGATGCGTTCTAAAGAGGCTGTCAATGATTATAGATATTTTCCCGAACCTGATTTACCACCTTTGATAATTAATCAGGAATGGATAAATAAAATAAAATCAACAATGGTAGAATTACCATATAAAAAAGAAAAAAGATTTGTAGAAGAATATAATTTACCGCAATACGATGCTGAGGTATTAATACAAGATCGTTTACTAGCAGATTATTTTGAAAATGTGGTAGCAAAGATTAACGGTAAACCTAAAGAAGCTAGTAATTGGATAATGGGTGAGATTAATCGTTGGTTAAAAGAATTAAAAAAGGATATTACTTCGTTAGGAGTTGATGCAAAAAATCTTGCAGAATTAATTAATTTAGTAGGCGATGATACTATTTCTAATCAAGTGGCAAAGCAAGTATTAGAAATGATGATTCAAACTGGTAAATCTGCCAAACTTATAGTTGATGAAAAAGGTTTAGCTCAAGAATCTAACACAGAAGAATTAATTAGTATTATCAATAAAATTATAGATGCCAATCCTGCACCTTTAGAAGATTTTAAATCTGGCAATAAAAAAGCAGCAGGATTTTATGTTGGTCAAGTAATGAAGGCTTCTAAAGGTAAAGCTAATCCTAAAATAGTAAACCAAGTTTTAATGCAAGAATTGTCAAAACGCTAAATATATGTCAGAATTAAAAGAACAAGATGTCAATCACTTCATCCAGTTAGCTATTAAAAAAGGTTTTGCTTCTGCTTCTAATGTCAAAGTTGCCTTAGAAAACATTAAAGAAAAACGCCAACGTGGAGAGCGAGCTACAATTGTATCGGAAATGATTGCCAGTGGTGCTATTACAGATTTTCAAGCAGATTTTTTGATAAAACAAATATCTAAAAGCAGTGACATCGCCGAAATAGAAGTATCACAGGATTCTATTATTGCTGGTTATGAAATTTTATCTAATCTGGGTGTTGGTGGTATGGGTACGGTTTATAAAGCTCGTCAAGTTTCTATGGATCGTATTGTCGCATTGAAGGTTTTAAAAGAAGAACTGTCAAACAACGATAGATATGTGATGCGTTTTTTAAAAGAAGCCAAGACTGCCGGACGTATAAATCATCAACATGTTGTAAATGTTTATGATGTTGGCAAAAGTTCTGGCTTGTATTATATAGCTATGGAATATGTAGATGGTGATAATTTAAAAGTTATATTACAAAATGAGCGCCAATTAAGTCCAGATGCTGCGTTTACTTATGGATTACAGATAGCACGTGCTTTACGTAGAATGCGAGAGCATAAAATTATACATCGCGATATTAAACCAGAAAATGTTTTTGTAACCAAAAGTGGTCAGGCAAAATTAGGTGATTTGGGTATAGCTAAGATAGAAGAAGATAAAGGGGCTACACAAACACGCAAAGGATTTGTTGTGGGCACTTTTGAATATATGAGTCCAGAACAAGCCTCTGCAGATAAAGTTGATTTTCGAAGTGATATTTTTTCTCTTGGTGTGATGATTTATACTTTGATTGCTGGTGAAAACCCTTTTATATCTAAGACGCCAGCAGATACTGTCGGCAATGTGTTAAATAAGAAACCTATAGCGTTAAATAAATATTGTGAAAATTTTCCTCAAGAAGCGTCAATAGTTTTAAGTAAAATGATGGCTAAAAACAAAGAAGATCGCTACTCAGATTTAGAGTCTTTAGTACGCGATTTAGACATGGCACTTTGGACTATAAAAACACCGGCATTTAAACGTAACCAAGAAGAGGAAGACTTAGAGTCAAATTTACAAAAATATTTAATTACAATTTTATTTTTATTAGTCACCAATGTTATTAGCATTGTTTATTTATTAAAAGTTTTGGCAAATAAAGGTCAATAATTTATGGCATTACGCATAGCTGTTTTACTTTCAGGTTCAGGTTCAACATTTGCCAATTTGTTAGAATGGCAAAAAAGTGGCAAACTAGATGTTGAGTTTTCAGTTGTTATATCCAGTAAATATAATGTTAAAGGATGTTATTTGGCCACTCAGGATAATATCCCTTTAGTAGTTATACCTTCTAAAGACTACA
>JAMOSO010000018.1 GCA_027063065.1 Planctomycetota bacterium
AGGCGATGAGTAAATAATAATAATTCTTTGTCGAGTTTCTCAAGCACAATGGCTCCCACTAATAAAAAACAATTTCGTTAATTATTAGCAAAGAGCGTGCCAACCTGATATTTCCGTAAGACGTTGTATATAAAGGGTTTACATCAACGTCTTACATTATTTAGATTTAAAATACAGAAAATTAAACCTATATGGAAAATTTTACCTATTCAACTGCCAAAAAACCTTTTAAACGCAAATTTTCGACAATTAACGCCGCCGCCTGTGAACGATTTAAACTATACAAATGAATCCCAGCTATGCCATTTTTTAATAAATCTACACATTGACCAGTGGCATAAGCAATACCGACCTCTACGGCCTCTTGCTTAGAACAACCCTCCATCATACCTTTTAAAACACCAGGTATTTGACAGGCACACATCTCTTGAAATTTAGACATTTGCCCTATAGACGACACAGGCATAATACCAGCCGTTAATGGCAAATTAACCCCTGCCTTTATAGCTTTATCTCTAAAACTATAAAACTTTTCATTATTAAAAAACAATTGACTAGCCGCAAAGTCCGCTCCATTATCTTGCTTTATTTTTAAATGTTCAATATCCACATCCAAGCTTATAGCCTCACTATGTTTTTCAGGATAATAAGCGCAACCTATTTTAAAATCAAAATGCTTTTTGATATAAGCAATTAATTCTGACGCATACGCAAACCCTTCTGGATGTGGAGTAAATTTAGACTGACCCTGTGGAGGATCGCCACGCAAGGCCATAATAGCTTTGACTCCAGCATCTGAAAGTTTTTCTAAAATACTATGTATTTCAGACTTGGAATGACCAACACAAGTTAAATGAGCCATTGTATCAATTTCTAATTCACCTTGTATACGCTCTACCAAAGATAAAGTCTTATCTCTAGTAGTCCCACCAGCCCCATAAGTAACTGATATAAAATCTAAATTTTTTTGTTTTACCTCACCCAAGGTCGAATACAAAGTATGCCATCCTGCCGAGGTTTTAGGAGGAAAAAACTCATAACTAATGGTTGGTATTTTATTGGTCAATTTATCAAAAAAGTTCATAGTAATCCTAAGTTTGAAATAATAAAACTTTATATTAGGCAAGCTAGCCCAACAGGTAAAGCCATATTATACATATAGCCCACCGGTTGCTATCATTAACCTTAACGTTGTTTAAAGCTTAACAAAAATAATCTTAGCCATCCATAAAAACACCTAACCTATCAAAATTAACAGTAACACCCGTTTCACAAAAAACACGTTTTTTATCATGGATATGCGACGTAAAAGATTGTAGTTCGATTTGGCAAACACAATCTACCCTTACATATTATGTTTAGATTGTTTGTAATGTGTACACAAACGAATAGCCTTAACAATCTTTTCTATTTATAAAGTTTGATATACCAAGCGATGTTGAATATTAATTCTACATAAATAAGCCCCGCTCAAATCACCGATTAATTTTTAAAATGGCAGTGGCTTTGGTCACACGTTTACCTCGCACGCTCCCCTTCATTTTATCAGATTTTAACAGATTAAGTGCTACCTTTTTTATTAATGCATATTTTGCACGCCATTCTTTTTGCGAATAGTAGACTTGTCCTCACCAAAAGTAATATCTAAACGCCAGTGTAAGCTATTTTCAACACCCCGATTATCTCTAACTTTACGCTCTACTTCATCTGAAAATTTATTTTTTTAGGTTACTAATAAAATATCGCCTTTCCTTGGTTATAACACCTTAAGTATTCTTACTGATTCAACAAAAGTGAGCCCTGATAATCTAGCCCACAACTTTGTATTGAGTAAAAATATATAATCAGCACGAGCTTCTACTATCTTTTTGGCAATTTTCTTTTAACATCCCATTGCATCAATCATTACAGTACAGTCGTCTAAATCCAATTTATCTAAGCTACTGTGGCTTTAACTTGCTTTTTAATTCTTCTATATCCGCTTGCGAGACCCCTAACTCTTGAGCAAAATCATCTATTGCCGTTGGGTTAGTCATCACAACCCCCATCAACTCTTGCATAGCCTCTGGCGGTAAATTTAAACTTTGCAACAACCCCATTGCCATCATAGGATTTAACTTTAATTGCTCCACTATCTCAATTAATTTAGATTCATCAATGTTTTGTTTTTTAAAAATATCGCCCAAGACCGACATGTGCTTTTCTCCTATTCTCGTTTTTACAAGATTCTATCATTCGCAATAGAATACGTTTTGTAGCTGGCTTTGTCCAATAATCAAAAAATAATTTGATATCTTTTTGCAAATCAGCGTTAGGACCATAATTGTAAACCGAACCCATCAACTGCCTCATTAAGCCTGCATTTTTCCAGTCCCTAAATATGCGTTTAGACGTCTCTATATCAACGCCTATTAAATTTAAATCCATACCAGTTTCATTACTTGGGCATAAATTTTGTAATTCTGAAATGTCATTTTTACTTAGCAAATTATGCTTTGCTAATACTTGACAAAAAATATCATCATTACGTTTTTTTATTTTTGCCAATAACCCATTAGGCGCATTTTTTTAAACCTATCACACATTTGCTTCTTAATTTTTTCATGAATTTCTAAATCTAAAATCTGCTCTGACAAAGCAAAACGAAACAATGGCAATACAGGCTTATGTGCATTAACCTTAATAACTTGTTGATGTACATAATCTTTATATTTATCAATACTCAACAACCCATTTGTTACCAACGTTTTTGGATATATCCCTCTAAGTTCATCACCCATACAGCTCCCCTTTTAATTTACATTTGACATCATTATAACCTATATATACACAGTGAGCAAACAATAGATACACTGACAATACTTATATTTAAATTAATTAAGTTCATATATCAATAATAATATTTTCTTAGAAAAATATACTAATCTCTGTTATTATTAACTTTTATTAAATCGGAAACCAAATGACTAAATATATATTATTAATTATTAGCATCTTAACCTTAAACGCCTGCACATTTAATCGTAACCCTCATAAACATCTTCCTTTAGACGGACTGACTATTGCTGTTATGCCAATAAAAGGTTCTTATGGTAACTATGCAACAAATCAATTAATTAACACCTTAAAAAGACATCAATTCAACGTGATTTCTGCCTCAAAAATTAGTCATACCGCAAAGCAACTAGGATTTCAAGCTGAACATACAATACTACCTAGTGGAGACAGTATTTACTTACCTCAAAGTCAAAAAATTATTGCCAAACAATTGCATATTACTGCCTATTTTATAGGAAATACCGACACCATTGAAATTACAAATAAACATTTTAGCGGAGCCTATATCAACTTGCGCTTAATCAAAACTGACACGGGAGCAGTGTTATGGCAAAAGTCATATAAACCTGGTTTTTGGACAACAGCATTTACAGCTAAAGGGCACATAAAATGTGGAATACAAAAACTTGTAAAGCAATTTATTGTCTACCAAGAACCACTTAACAAATAATACCACGTATTTTACGGAGCTACCTATGGAAGAAACTTTCTTTTCATTACTCGTCCCCACTAGAGATCGCGCTGTCACACTAGATGGCACACTAAGATGTTTAAGCGCAATGAATTACAATAACTACGAAATAGTTGTGATGGATAATCAAGGTGGTCCAGAGGTTAAAGAATTAATAAACACTATTAATTCACCTAAAATAAAATACTTTCGAACACATAAAGTACTGGCAATGCCAGATAATTTTGAAGCATGCCTTAATGAAAGCAAAGGTGATTATATCTGTGTAATAGGCGATGACGATGGCTTAATGCCATCGACCTTAACCATAATCAATGATATGATTTTAAAAAGCAAAGCTGAAATTTTAAAATTGGATAAACACCAATATCATTGGCCTTCAACAGGCTTTGAAGGACTTGGCAATATGCTTTACTTAACGCCATTAGGCGTCCCTAGTTATCATAATTCTCGCAAAATGCTACAAATGTATTACGATACCAAAATTACCTTTGCCGAATTACCTTGTGCATATAAGAATTTTGTTAGCAGAAAAGTCGTCAATAAAATCAAAGACATTACAGGTAATTACTTTTTTGCTACTTCTCCAGATGTAGGCTCTGGCATCGCCAATTTATTTGTTACAGAGATGATGTTTTATACAGGTCTGCCTTTAGTAGTAAATGGCATCTCTGGCAGTAGCTCTGGTTGCGCATGTTTTTTTAGAAGCAAAGGCAAAAAAGTTCTGCAACAGTCCCTTAAAGAATTTGGTAAAAAAAATATGGGGGAATTACTCCACCCAGATTTAATTGATTCGGCAGCGGTGCCAATTGGTATAGCTGACAGTATGATTAGAGTTAAAGAACGGATGTTTCCAGATGACGATAGTATAAAAGTAAATATGGCCGGAATAATTCAACAGGTTATTTCAAACTTATTAACCGATCCCGCCTCATATTACGACAATTTAAACGATGCTAAAAAACTAGCCAAAAAACACAATATTCGCATGGATAGATATGATATACCGCCTTACCCAGGCGATAATGCTACCATTAAAATAAGTAAACGACAACGAGGATTCTCTATAGACAAAAATGGTGCATTAACGGGCATATCAGTCGATTGCAATCTAACTGGCGGTATAGATGTAGCTGATGCAGCAAAATTAGCCGAAGGAATTATGCCTGATATGCTGGCCTATTGGACACATCTATGGGATGAAGCCTCAAAAAAATGACAAATATTTTAATTACCGGCGCAACGGGGTTTATTGCTCAATACATAGTAAAAGAACTGGCTATGTATCCAGAGCTTAATCTCACAGTTGCCAGTCGCAATATAGTCAAACTACAGTCTATCTTTGACAAGCATATAAAAACAGTTGTTATAGACATTAATAAACCAAAAAAATCATGGTTTAAAAAATGTAATCAACCTGATGCAATCATACATTTAGCTTGGGGAGAATTAAATAATTTCAAATCTGCCATACATATCACTCAAGAACTACCAAATCATTTACACTTTTTAAATACCATGATACAAGATGGTGTGAAACACATATTAGTCAGTGGCACTTGTTTAGAATACGGATTAACAAACGGCAAATTAACTGAAAATATTCACACCAATCCAACAACAGCATACGGTATTGCCAAAGATAGTTTACGCAAATGCTTGCAAATAATATGCGCAGAACAACAATGCCAATTAACATGGCTTAGATATTTTTACATATATGGTAAAGGGCAATCGCCTAAGACATTACTAGCTCAATTAGAAACATCTATCAAAAATAAATCCCCCGAATTTAAAATGTCTAAAGGCGAACAGCTACGCGATTATTTACCTGTAGAAACTGTCGCAAAATATACGGCAAAAATTTTTAAAGCACAAATTGATGGCATTATTAACGTTTGCTCTGGCTCTGCTATTTCAATTAATCAATTAGTCGAAAACAAAAAACTAGAGTTAAATTCTAATATCAAACTAAACAAAGGCTTTTATAAGTACCCCGATTATGAACCGATGGCATTTTGGGGGGACACTACAAAATTAAATAAAATTATTAATAAGGCATAATATATGCATACTATCTTACATATAGCACCACACTTAGGCGGAGGCGCTGGCACAGTAATTAGTATATTAATCGATGAAATATCCAAAAATAAAAACTGGCAACAAGAACTTATTTGTTTTGAAAGCCTAAACGGGTACGCTCGGCAATGGAGCAAAAAAACTAATATAGAGATTAACGAAAACATCACCGCCGATAGCCAGTGGTTACACGACAAAATAAGCAATGTCGATATTGTTCACTATCATTATTGGAACCACCCTGCAACCTCGCTATTTATGCACGCTTTCAAAGATAAACTAGCAAGAATGGTTTTTTGGTCTCACCCCAACGGTTGCCATATCCCCTACCAATTCAATAGTGCAGTTTTGCAATTTCCAGAACTATTTTGTATCGCATCTAAATACAGCTTAAAAGCTAAAGCTATTAAACAACAAGATAAAAAATGGCAAATACAACATTTACGTTATGTGTTTTCCTGCGCCGGAACAAATAATTTTGAAAACACTACTAATAAAAAACATTCTGAATTTTGTATTGGATACATTGGAACTGTCGACTATTGTAAAATGCATCGAAATTTTATATCCATTTGTAAAAATCTAAATATACCTAATTTAAAAGTGATTGTATGCGGAGGCGAACAGCATCAAGCTATTGCAGAAGAAGCCAAAATACAAGCCCCTGAAATAGACTTTCATTTTCTTGGGAAAGTTAAAAATGTAAGACAAATCTTAGCGCAATTAGACCTGTTTATTTACCCTTTAGCAAAGGGTAATTACGGTACTGGTGAACAAGTTTTAATCGAAGCTATGAGCGCAGGTGTACCTCAAATAGTCTTAGACAATAGCCCAGAAGCATACGTAATCAAAAATAATGTTACAGGTTTAATTGCCAACGACACAAAAGATTTTATACAAAAAACAAAATTATTGTATACCGACAAAAATTACAGACTTGCATTATCAAAACAATCAAAAGAATATGCTTGCCAGAATTACAATATTGATACAACAGTCGATAATTGGTTACATATTTACAAAGAATTATTGACACGCCCCAAGAAAAAACATCACTTTAATCTTGAGCCACAATTAAACTATACACTAGGTATCAACTTGTTTTTACAAGCTTTGGGCAACTGCCAAGAAAGAGATATTTATTTAAAAGCTATTAAATATTATCCCAACCAAATGCCACAAAATATAATAAATAAATTAAAACAACTACCTATAATTTTGCAAAGCAAAACCAGAGGTAGTATAAAACATTATAACTCATATTTTAATGACATAATGCTACAATATGTGATAAAAAATTTAGAATAATCTTTTATCCTTTAACTGGCATTGTTCAAAATAATTTTAAGACAAATGCCTAAAATTCAACAAATATTCTTGCACATACTCATAAATAGCATCTTCTAAAGTGGTAAATTTGGAAGTATACCCCGCTTGTCTCAGACGTGATATTTCTGCTTTTGTATAATATTGATATTTATCTCTTAATGACTCTGGCATATCGATATAAGTAATATTTGGCTCTTTACCTAAAGCCTTAAAAACACCAGCAGCCAAATCATAAAAACTTCTGGCAACACCTGTGCCTAGATTAAACAAACCATTTTTATTTGGGTTGTCAAAAAAATACAACATTACTGCCACCACATCTTTAACATACACAAAATCTCGTAATTGCCATCCATCTTCAAAACCATCTTTATAAGATTTAAACAATTTTACTTCACCTTTTTGTGCCTGAGGCAAAGCATGCAAAATTACTGATGCCATTTTGCCCTTATGATATTCATTAGGCCCAAATACATTAAAAAATTTAAATCCAGTTATCTTATCTAGCCAACCATTATCACGAGCAATAATATCAAAATTATGTTTAGAATGACCGTATAAATTTAACGGTTTAAGCGTATCTAATTTATCAATATCGTCATCATAACCCTGTTCACCATCACCATATGTAGCTGCGGATGAAGCATAAATAAAGCGTACATTATTTTTTAATGACCAGCGTGCTAAAGTTTCCGTATAATCAGTGTTATTGCTTTGTAAATACTCGGCGTCTGTCTCCATAGTCGAAGAACAGGCGCCCATGTGAAAAACAGCATCAATATTATTTAAATTGTCCAATTGTTTAATAAAAGTATGCTTATCGACAACTTGAGTGATATTTAAATTATCGATATTAGCTTTTTTATTAGCGTCATCTAAACAATCGACCACAAGGATATCATTAATACCTCTTTGGTTTAATGCCCAAACTAATGCTGAACCAATAAAACCACCTGCCCCAGTAACAACTATCATAAAACCGACTCCAATAAATTAGTTGTCAATTTACGGGTGCGTACCTCATCCATAAAGGTTTGAATAAAATCCGCGCGACTACTTACAAAAGTATCCATAGAACCGTAACGTCTTATGCTAACTTCTTTATTTTCAACCTCACGATCTCCAATAATTAACAATACGGGGATTTTTCGTTTTACATTTGTTCTGATTTTTTTATTAAAACTATGACTGCTATCATCTATTTCTAAACGGATACCCATACTGTGCAATTCTGCCTGTATTTCTTTAGCATATTCCATATGCATTTCACCAACAGGTATAATACAAAGCTGAACTGGAGCCATCCAAGTTGGAAATGCACCCCCATAATATTCTAATAAGAAACTTAAAAATCGCTCATGAGTAGACAAGGGTGCTCTATGAATAATTACTGGACGATGCTCTTTACCATCTTGGGCATTATAAGTTAATTCAAAATTATCTGGAGACAAAAAATCAACCTGAATAGTCGAAACCGTTTCTTCTCTACCCATTAAGTTTTTAAACTGAATATCAACTTTAGGACCATAAAAAGCCGCTTCGCCCTCACCAAAATAAAATGGAATATCCATCTCGACTAACACTTCTTCTAAGATTTTTTCTGCTCTATCCCACATGGCAGAATCACCCTTAAATTTGTATTTATTTTCTTGACCGCGAACAGAAAGTCTAAAAGTATATTCTGTCAAACCAAATGTTTCATAAAACTCATTATACATTTGCATAACAGATTTAAATTCATCACGAATTTGATCTTCACGCACATACATATGTGCATCGTTCATAGTCATACACCTAACCCTAATCAAACCAGATAATTCTCCAGACTGCTCATATCTATAACAAGTGCCATATTCTGCAAAACGCAACGGTAATTCACGATATGAACGTGGGCGAGAACCATACATTAAATGATGGTGTGGACAGTTCATTGGCTTTAAAAAATACTCTTCTTTTTTGCCATCTTCCCCTTCGGCAATAAAAGGTGGAAACATCGATTCTCTATAAGCTGGCAAATGCTGAGATTTATGATACAAATCTGCTTTAGCTATATGTGGAGTCGCAACTGTTTTATAACCGTATTGAAATTCTTTTTCTTTAGCATATTTTTCTACTTCATCCCTTATGGCACTACCGTTTGGCAACCACATAGGTAAACCTTTACCTACTAAATCATCAAATAAGAATATTTCTAATTCTTTACCCAATTTTTTATGATCACGATCTTCTGCCAATTTGCGACGTTTTAAAAAACCATCTAATTCCGCACGCGTTTCAAAACATAAAGCATAAATTCTAGTCAACATTTTATTGTTTTCATTGCCCATCCAGTATGCACCAGCAATTCTGTCTAATTTTAATCCTTCCAAAGGTAAATCACTTGTTTTAACCACATGAGGACCTTCACATAAGTCACTAAATGTACCCATTTGATACCAAGAAAACTGATCAAAACCCTTATCAACTAAATTTTTGATTTGTAACTTTTTATAGTCTTGGGATAATTCGTCTGCTTTCTTTAAAGAATCCTCTTGATTCAACACTACCCTAGTAATTTCATGGGCTTGTTTGACGATTTTTTTCATTCTAGCTTGAATTTTTTTTAAGTCTGCTTCTTCTAAAGTGGTTTCACCAAAATCAAAATCATAATAAAAGCCATGCTCTACTGGGGGGCCAAAACCACATTTGGCCTCTGGAAATAAATCCATTACCGCAGTTGCTAATACATGAGCCATTGAATGTCGCATTCGATATAATGGATTGTTATGCTCTGAAGCTATTTGCTCTGGATCGTGTGGACTTGATGAAATTGGTGTGTATGACATTTTATCTCCTTGTAACCTATTGAACTATAATAAGTTACGATTTTGATCTGCAACTCTTACATAAACGTATATAAGAATATTTACAATATAAATTGTTTTTTAAGATCGGTAATGTAAATGGTTAAGAATAGATATTAACAACAAAAATACAACTAAAAGTTTTGCGCACTTAATGACGCACTTTATTTAAATGATTATTTAAATAAACTTACCTTGGGTATAAATTTACAAACCACCCAAGGCACTGTCTATGGCAGAGTCAACAGCACTAAATAACTTTTCTTCAGTTATGTAGGTGCCTGCTTCAATTTCTGCTTTTATTCCTTGTATTTTTGTCTGACGTTCTGTTTGTCCGGCATTGCCAACTTTAGAGACTAGACTTCCTTGACTTGAAATCTCGACAGAATCAGACGGAGCTTTTTTAGACTCCTTGGCTAATCCCGATTCCTTATCATTACTCTTTTTCTTGGCAACCTTTCCGTACTCTTGCGCGGCTAAATTACGTCCTAATCCAGAGATATTCATTATAAAATCCTTTAAAAAGTTTTGTTACTTTCTTTATCGGCATTTAGTTACAAGATCTTTAATATTTTATTTAATTAAAATTTCAGTAAAAGTGGCAAAAAAGATGACAAGCATCGTTCAGACCATTATAATTGAGACAAACGCAGTTATAAGCAAAGGAGATGCTATGGAAGTAACTATCACAGGAAGACACATGACTGTTCCAGGTAAAGTACAGGACAGGATTGTTGAAAAAATCGGTGGATTAGAAAAGTATCATGATAAAATACAAAGTATTAAGGTAGTAGTCGAAGAAAACGAAGCTAAAACCAGCGCCGAAATCGAAACCGTCATTAGCCTACCAGGACGTGACCCACTCGTTTTAACTGAAAAAGCAGAAAGTTTATTTGCTGCCATTGACATATTGCACGATAAGGCAGAACGTCAATTAACAAAGTTAAAAGAAAAGTTAAAAAATCATAAATAGTATATAGGGGCTAACAATGTCCATCGACTGGATTTTTCCAGGATTAAACATTAAACGATGGCTAGTTCTTATGGCCACGGGAATCTTGCTAACCTTTCTAGGTGGTGCAGGATTCTCGTTATTTTTAGTTTCAACCGATCAAGCTAAAGAATATTTCAAAATAATATCACCGATTTTTACATTGGCAGGCATTAGCATTATTGCCTACGGGTTAAATGGTATAGTCAAAGCCCTACTAAAGATATTATCTGGCTCAAAAAAACAAACTAAAGTCTTAAATAAAGCTATGAAACGTTTTAGCTTAAGCGAAGGGCCTAAACTTGTGGTTTTTGGCGGTGGCACTGGCATGAGCAATTTATTAAAAGGCTTAAAAGAACATACTTCAAATATAACCGCAATTGTAACAGTCGCCGACAATGGTGGTCATTCTGGCATGTTACGCAAGGATTTAAGTATGCATCCACCTGGTGATATTAGACAATGCTTGATAGCGTTAGCAGACTCTGGTGAGGAACTTGGCGAATTAATGAATTATCGTTTTGAAACAAACGATATGCAAGGATTCAATTTTGGCAATTTATTTTTAGCCGCGATGAATCAAATAAGTGGAGATTTTGCCAAAGCCGTAGAACAAACAAGTTTAATATTAAATATCCGTGGCAAGGTAATACCAGCCTGCTCAAAAAGAGTATCATTAATTGCCAGTTATGCCGATGGGACACGCAGCACAGGAGAAGTAGAGGTAGGCAGTCGTAATAAAGAAATAACCAATTTAAAATTAAAGCCCGAGCCTGGTATGATACAAGAAGATATTAAACAAGCTTTAAAACAAGCCGAATTAATCATCCTAAGCGCAGGTTCTTTATACACCTCTATTTTGCCAAATCTAATTGTCGATGGAATGTTAGATGCTATTAAGGCCAGTCCGGCAGAGGTGGTATATATATGCAATACTATGACCGAGCCTGGTGAGACTTCCAATATGAGCTCATCCGAACACATTAAAGCCTTATACAAAATTACAGGACAAGACAATTGGATAGATTCAATACTAATAAACAATAAAACTATTGCACCAGAGGTGCTTAATGCCTATGCTAAAAGTGGTTCACAGCCTATCGAGGTAGATTTGCAAGAATTAAAAAAACTTGGAATTAATATTATTTCGGGCTCTTTTGTAAAAGGGTGGGAAAATGCCCACCATGATTCAAGTGCGGTTGCATCCGCGCTGATACAACGAATGGGATAATTATGTCAGAAGAAATAACAAAATCAGTAATAGTTACAAACAAATTTGGTATTCATGCTCGTCCTGCTGCTAAATTAGTAGAGTGTGCCAGCGGATTTAAAAGTGAAATTACAATAAATAAAGAGGGTATGCTGGTCAACGCAAAAAGCATTATGGAATTAATGACTTTGGGAGCCGCCTGTGGAACGGAATTAACTGTGAAGTGTTGTGGAGATGATGCTCAGGAAGCATGTTCTTCAATTTCAGAATTATTAGCTGGAAATTTTGAAGTAGAGTAACAATTTATTGGCATGAAGGAATAATATGAAAGTACTCAAAGGCCTACCTGTCTCTCCTGGCATAGGTATGGGCAAAGTAATATTACTGCAACCTGAAAAACGCCATATACCATTACGACCCATCACTGCCAAAGAAATCCCTGCTGAAGAATTAAAATATCGTAAAGCTGTTGATAAAACCATTGCTCAAATAGAAGCATTAGGTACAAGATTTGCAGACGGAACCGACATCAAATATAAAGCAATATTTGAAGCGCATATAGCTATTTTAAGCGATCCTACATTACATAAAAAAGTTTGTGACAGAATAAAAAAACATAAAGACAATGCTTCAAGAGCTGTTTATAAAACTCTGCAAGAATTGATTCAAACCCTATCTGCTTTGGACGATGAATACCTCTCGCACCGAGCACCTGACATTGCCGATATAGAAAAACGTTTATTAAACAATTTGGACAGCAAGCGTCCCGCCAAAAACAACAGGCGTAGAAGTGGCGTTGTAGTAGCTAAAGGATTAGAACCTTCTCAAACAGCATCTATGGATCCTAAAATGATTCTTGGTTTAGTCGTGGAAACAGGCGGACCAACTAGCCACACAGCCATTATGTCACGCGCTTTAAAAATACCAGCGTTAGTTGGCATTAGCAATATTACTGAAGAATTAAAAGAAAACCAATTTATCATCATTGACGGTAGTAAAGGTGTGGTTTTTATTGACCCCACGCCCAGTGTGTTAGAGCAATATCGCAAAAAGAAACGTTATGCCGATCGTATTTCAAAAAGAAATTTAAAAGAAGACGCCATGCTACCTTGCGAAACTTTTGACGGTAGGCAAATACATATTTCTGCAAATATAGAGTTCATCAGCGAAATTGACAACGCTATCACATACGGAGCGCAAGATATAGGCTTATATCGAACGGAATTTCTAATTTTGGATAAACACATAGATGAAATCTGCGAAGAAGAACAATATCAAAATTATATAAAAGCTATAAAATCACTTAATGGAAAACGCTTATGTATACGCACATTTGATTTGGGAGCGGATAAGCAATCCCCATTCACAGCATCATTAGGTATAGAAGACAACCCCTTTTTAGGGTGTCGGTCCATACGGTTATGTATAGAGCAACCCAACTTATTTAAACAACAATTACGTGCCATATTAAGAGCTTCCGCATCGGGGCCTATCGACTTGATGATTCCAATGATTTCACGCAAAAGCGAAATTTTATTTGCAAAAAAAATCATTAATGAAATTAAAAAAGAGTTAAAAAGTAAAAAAGTTAAGTTTGATGAAAATATACGCATCGGCATTATGATGGAAGTGCCTTCTGCTGTTTATATAGCCGAAGATTTAGCCGAAGAAGTAGATTTCTTTTCGATTGGCACAAATGATTTAATACAATACAGTCTAGCTGTAGACAGAGGCAATCAACGGGTAGCCCATATGTATACACCACATCACCCTGCCATCCTTAGAATGATTAAAGATATTGTAATAGCAGCCAACAAGTTTAATATTGATGTTTGCGTCTGCGGCGAAATGGGTGGCGATATTACCTACACGCAATTACTTATAGGCCTAGGACTCAAACACTTGTCTGTAACCTATTCTACAATTCCGCAAATCAAAAAAATTATTCGCTCACTTAATTTTTATGAGAGCCGTGCATTTGCTGACGAATTACTCCGCATACATCATGGCGAATTAATTTTAGAGCGAATTATAGAAAAAAATAAAAAAATATTTCCAAAGGAACTGCAAGCTTCGTAAAATAATATATATTATGGGCAAAAAATTCATCACTACTGGACTAGATCTTGGAGCAACACACATAAGAGCTATCGAAATGATACGTTCAAAAGATAAAATTTTAATTAATAAAATTGTAGAAACAACACGTCCTGAGTCTGATGAAAATCTATCAAATTTTTTAAACGAACTATTTGATAAGCATAAATTAAACAGAAATAATGTACGCACAGCTTTGCAAGGCAACAATTTAATCAGTCGTTACATAGCAATGCCACCTTTACCAGATGATAAAATACGTCAAGCCGTTTTAACTGAAGCCGATAAATATATACCATTTGACATAGATGATGTTGTTTTAGATTGCAAAAGAGTTGGCAATCAAGAACAAGACGGAGAAATGCAAGTATTATTGGCAGCTATTAAACGCAGTATAATAGAGGAATGGGTAACAATTTTAAATAATGCAAAATTAAAAGCCGACATCATAGACTGTGCTGAATTAACTTTGGGAAACGTTTTTGCATGGCTATGCCCAGAACCCGACAGATCCATTGCGCGCATTGAAATGGGAGCAACAACAACATCTGTAGCAATTTTATTAGGTGAAAAGTTATTGTTTTCTCGTGAAATATCCGCTGCAGGCAACGCTATTACAGAAGCTATTTCTGATGCGTTTGACCGCTCTATCGAAGAATCAGAAACAATCAAATGCGACCCTGGACAGAACCAAGAAGTTGTAGACACTGTTGTTGAACCAGTACTAGCACAAATATCTCAAGAAATTCAATTGTGTATAGATTTTTACGAAAATCAATATTCTAACCACGTTGATACATTAGCTATTAGTGGAGGAGCTTCACTTTATGCGAATTTTGACACAATGTTAGGCAATGCTCTAAACAAAACTGCATATATATGGAACCCTCTATTAAATGACAAATTAACTATTAATGAAAATATAGATAAAGACATAATTCAAAAATATGGATCTTGCTATTGTTTAGCATTAGGTTTGGCGGCTAGGGATAAAGCATGATAGAAATTAATTTATTACCCAAAGATTTAAAACCTGCCAACAATACGCCCAAACCAAGATTTGCTACCATAATTATTGGGGTAATAATTATGACTGGACTAGGAATGTGGT
>JAMOSO010000019.1 GCA_027063065.1 Planctomycetota bacterium
GGATATTTTTAAAACATCACTTTGCCATTGTGTATTAAAATTTATCTTTTCTAATTGATTAGCAATATCATCCTCTTGTGGCCAATGTCTTTTAATAACATTTAATTGGGCTTTGTAAATGGGTTTATCCTCAACTAATTGCAAATCAAAAACGCCTTTGCTTTCAAAAGCGTATTCTTTCAAAATCTTTTGACAGAAACCATGTATAGTATAAACAGCTACACTGGCAAAATTATTTAATGCATTTTTTAAATAAGATTCTTGCGTATTATTGTACTGCTTGGTTATTTCTAACCTAATTCTATCGCGCAATTCTATTGTTGCTTTATCTGTAAAAGTTACTATCAATATTTTATCAATATCAACTCCCTCTTTTAACAAACGCATTACTAATGCCACAATAGTATATGTTTTGCCAGTGCCTGCACTAGCTTCAATTAAGGCATGTTTTTTTAAATCTATTTGCGCAGAATCTTTAACTTCTTCAATTTTATATTCATCCTCCATTATTTACCTCTTTTTGCCTTAGACTGTCCACTAGAAGCCATTTTAATAAACGCATTAAATCGTCTATGATAAATATCCATTGCATCTTGAGGAAATTCTATATCCAATAAATTTAACAGATTAATATTTGCATCAGTCTCTAATGCATCTGTAGCTTCACTATAATATTTTTGATAGTCATCTAAATTGTAACTACCTTCTTGATTAAACTGATATTTTGTTATTAAATCAAAAGGTAAATAATATGGTTTAGCTTGTAAATAATCCTCTACTAAATCAGATAAATATTGTCGTGCCTTAGACTTACTCCAAAGCAGTTCTTCATCAATTGTTTGATAACAAACAAATTTACCTTCACTTTTTTTACCAGTTATTAAAACCTCAAATAACGGGTCAATTTCAATATTTGTATCTTGTAATGCTATTAATGAACACCAAAATAAAAAAGGTTTTAAAAGATGTTTACTTGGTAATCGTGCGGAAGATGTTTTAAAAACCAACGCCTGTTGCAAACAATTACCGTCCACAAAAACATTATCTAAACTACCTGTTAATTCTATTTTTTTACCTGTTTTTAATTGTAAATTTAATGAGGGCAATTTTATGCTAGCTGTTTTGGTAGTAATTGATGAACCAAAAACTACAGGACCTGATAATTTTTTACCAAAAAATAAATTTTTAAATTTTTCAGCATCACTTATTGCAGAAGCAATCTTTTTAGGCTGTGAAAACAATTCTATAGGCAGTTGCCAATTGCGTAATCTTAGATTATATTCAGCTTGAATATAATCTTCAAAGCGCTTATTGGTTTTATCGCCAATATAACTATCCAAAGCCTGCGAGAAAATAGACCAATTTTGCAAATAATCCAACTCAAATGGTTCTTCTTCAACCAGAGAAGCTTGGTCTATCTGTGTATCTACTATACCATTTCTGGACAATAATTCTAATGCTGGATTTTGTAAAAATTTAGCCAAACAATTAATATCTATATGAGTAATTTCATCTTTAGCATCATAATTTTTAATAAGTGATATTTCTTTTACAAGCTCAACATTAATTGGGTTTTGCTTTTCTGCTTGTAACTGTTGCCAATAACTTTTGTTAAACATATAACCAAAATCTGTGTCTAAATCATTATTGATATGATAGTTTATGTCTTCATGAGCATTTAAACTTAATGTGTTAATTTTAAATCTATCATTTAGCCTTTTGCAATAATCACTTAATAAAGTTAAAACAGAAGAAGGCATCTTTTCTGTATTAGTTTTTATATCCTCATTAATATAGCTTAGATATAGTTTTTCACGACTACAAATTAAAGTTTCTAAAAATAAATAGTTCATACTTTCTATTAGATTTACATCACCCAGTTTACGATTATATAAACGCAAATCTAATGAATCATTATGAATACTCCCCGGAAAGATACTTTCTCCAAGGCCAAGTATATAGGTGATTTTAAAAGGTATTGGACGCATCGGTTGCAATGAAGCTAACACTACTGCACCACTTAAATAATTGCCCTTGCCAGCATGTAAGCCTCCCATCTCTTGCGAAATATAATAACTGATATCTTCAAAATTCAATCTAAGATTAGCTGCCTCAATTAAATCTAATTTATTTAAAACTTGATTTAAAGAATTTTGCACAGAGATTTCTTGTGGGCAATCATCTGGAATATCTAAAAAATCATCAAAAAAATCTGCTAAAAGTTGAGCCCATTGCATAGGTAATTTAGACGATGCAAAAATATTTTTATACTTAAGTAAGCTTTCTAAAATCAAAGTCAAAGTGGCAACATCTTCTGGATTAGAATTGCTAACTAAAAAATATTGATCAAATGGTGTGTCAAATTCTGCTATAGCTCCTAATCGCAAACGTCTTAACCCCTCTTGCCAAGTAAATATTTTTTCGATAGATTTATCACCGCTATATAATTTATCATAACCTCTATAAATACCAGCTCGTTCGCATAGTAACAAAAAGCGTTCTATATCATCGTCTGAAATGCCACAAGCTTTTTGAACGCATGGATTGCGTAACATATCAAACAAATCGCTTCGGATATAATCGCCTTCGATTAATTTAAATAATATCTCTACACCTTGCACATATATGCTTTCTGTGGAACAAGAACTATCCACTAAACAATAATCTAAAACACGTTTATTTTTTTCATCGACCCTTTCAAATACTACCTCTAACATTGTGCGATATGTGTCCATATCTGTTACTAACACAGCAATATCATTAAGTTTTAAATCGGGGTTTATTTCTAAATTATACAAAATACTATTATATACACTTTCAACTTCACGCTCTAAACTTGGCGCACCTGTAATTTGTAGCGATCGCATTTGCTCTGGGCTAAAATTTATTGATTTTGAGCTCCTGCGCAACAAAACATCAGATTGAATAGTCTTAAGTAAAGTATCTTTAGATTCTTCAGGTTTTTCTAGCCAAGTATTTTCAAAATTAATATTAAAGTAATAAGTGTCTAATTCTAAATTACTATACATCTTTAAAGCTTCACGACCTGGTTTGCCCCAACTTTTTAATAAATCATTCTCTAGCGATTTATCCTCAGGTAACTCGGACATAAGAGAGTCAGGTTCTAATTGACGAAATTTTGCAAACCAGTTATCTTCACTGTTACTTGTTACATCCTCCCAAAATTCGCAACATACATTTAAGTGGTAAATATGTAAATTATAATATTTAGATAAATTACAAAATAATTTGCGATGAAACCCCGCCAAGCGAGACGGTGTAAATATGTATAAATTTTCTTTTTCTGCAACATCTGAGCCATCTAACGCCCCCCCTTTATGCATTACATAATTGGCAAATTCAAATAGGGTTTTGCTTTTAGGTGCAATTTTATTGCGTAATCCATTTTGAAAAATATTTACATATAAAGTTCGTTGGGCTAATTCTAAGTCAATAATATCGTCATCTACATCTGAAAAAAACAATTGGTTTTTCTGCCAAGATTCAATCATCTCTGGTCGATGCAGTTGGTACTCCATAAAACGAGTTGCCAATTTTGTACTTAATTGCCATAGTTTTCTTTGTGCTATACCACCGCTATTATAAATATAATCATTAAAAATTTTTAGTTCATCTTGTTTTTTACCTTCTGACAATGCAATCAACACTAATTGATTTAATACATTTTGATTAATAATATCACATTCGACATCCACTATATTAGATAGGGCTTGCCATAAGCCTTTTTCGAAATGATTAAAATTAACGTTACAACATACTTTATTATTGTCTGCTAAAGTAACTTGCAAATATTTAGCCATATTAGCATTTGGTACAATAATGTTTTGAGGATTAAAAATATCAACTTTTTTTTGATTTGATTTAATTGTATTTGATAACTTTAATGCTAATGCCTCTACAGAATCGCTAAAATATAACTCTATTGCTTTGTGCATTATCATTTCCCCTTTATCAGATATTCAGCTTTAAATAACTGTTTGAATATTTTTAGACTTGCTTAAGCCATTAAAAATTATATTTCTATCTTCTTCACTAGATACTTGTGTTTCTAAACTGTAACTATGATACTTTCCCGTGCGACTTTTATGCGAAAAATTTAATTTGTAATCTCGTTGTGTTAAAGTTGTTACTACTGCATCTTTAACCGCCACTTCACTCAATCCTATTATTTTATATTCCCATTTACATGGATAATCTATTTTTGGTTTTTTTTGAGTCATTTTATTCCTTATCAAAAACATCTAAATATTGGGATATTTTATAATTTAATTCTTGCCATTCGTTTTCGGCAATTGATTCTTTAACTATACCCGCGCCTGCATACAATTTAATTTTATTAGATTGTATTAATGCCGAACGTATCGCCACTGTAAACTCGGCTTCTGAGGCACTAATCCAACCCACTGGAGCAGCAAACCAACCTCGTTTAAAATCTTCGTGATTTGATATAAATTTTAACGCTAAATTTCTTGGCGTTCCACCCAATGCAGGCGTTGGATGTAATAACTTTATCAATTCTGCTAGCGGAATTTTTTTATTTAAAACAGCTTTTACAGAAGTTAATAAATGTTGTACTTTAGATAATTTTAAAATCTTTTGTGGTAAAACTTCTATTTGATTACTAATTTCTTTTAAAGTCTCAGACAAAGCGTCTACTACAAATTTGTGTTCATGCTGATCCTTTACTGAATTTAACAAATATTTACTATCCACACTAATAGAAGCCGTACCTGCCAAAGCCTCTGTTTTTAACATTGTGCCATTGACTGCAAATAAATTTTCTGGGCTGACTCCAATAAAAGTTTCTCCGTTTCCCGGGCTAAAACAAAAAGCCGTAGTGCCTTCAGTTAAAACTTTGCGTAAGACTGCAAGTGAATCAACATTATCATTACAAGTAATCGTTGTGCACCTAGCTGGCACTACTTTTTGTAAATCTGTAGAAATAAATTCATTTAAAGCTTTATCTATTATTGACAACCAATCCTCTTTATTAGGATTATGAACAATTGAATCTATTTTAATATTAGACTTATCCCAAATATTATTATCTATATTTAAGGGTAACTCTAACTCGTTAAAATCTTTTATTGTATCACGAGATGAAATATTAATTGCTGCAAAATATTTATTATTACGATTGATTATTTCAAAACGAGGCAAAATAAAACTAACCGCACCCAAGCCTTGCGGTGCAGAATGTTCACCAAAAAAACTTAATCCACCTAAAAATCTGGCATTTGGCGCTGTTTTTAACATCGGCTGAATAGTATCAATGATATTAATATTATCCCCTTGCAAGCTAATGGCTCTTCCGAGTCCCGCCAGTTTAAAACTATTGTCTCTGTTTGACCAATAGCCCTTACCGTATGATTTTTGAGATGCTAACCATGTTAATATATCCAATGGAGGTATTTCCCTTTCAATGCGATATATCTGATTGTCTTTAGCGTCTTGTAAAAGATTAGGTAATTGTGCTAATAAGGGTTTAAACACTCTATACCTTCTTTATTCCCGTATAAATAGATGCAATTCCAAAAGTTTGTTCCTTGATATCTATATCATCAAAACCAGCATCTTGCATAAGTTTGGCAAACTCTTGCCCATAGGCAAATGTTTCAACCGTTTCATTTAAATATTTATACGCATACGAATCGCCTGATATAAATCCACCAACAAAAGGCAAAATATTGCGAAAATAAAACAAATAACCACCCTTAATAATAGCGTTTTGTGGCAACGAGAACTCTAAGATTATAACCCTGCCTCCAGATTTTAAAACTCTATACATTTCACTTAAAGCCTTAGACACATCTAAAACATTTCTAATGCCAAATGATATTGTAACAGCGTCCCAACTGTTATCTTCTTCTGGAATACTACACGCATCACCTTGCTTTAATTTTAGCTTATCACTTAATTGTCGTTCGTTTATTTTTTCTTGGCCATGTTTTAACATACCTGCCGATACATCTATACCAAGTCCATATTTGATTTTACCAGTTTTTTCCATAGCAAAAAGCAAATCACATGTACCTGTAGCCAAATCCAAAACCATTTGGTCTGATTTATCAGCTAATGATTTTGCAACGCGGTTTCTCCATAAAATATCTTGACCAAAAGACAACATTCTGTTGAGTAAATCATAACGATGTGCAATACGGTCAAACATCAGGCCAACATTGGCGCGACTGGGGCTATCAGTCATACTAACTCCACTTCTATAAAATCAGCAACTGAAGAAACAAGTCGCACCCGACGAGTACAATTAGATAAATCTTCTTTGCTTGCTAAACCAACTCGAATGTAATTTGGGGTATACCCCGGATAATAGTCACCTTTTTTATCTTCAAATAAGACATCAAATTCTCGACCTAAAAAACTTTGATTAAACTGCAATCTACGTCTTTCGACAACAGAGCGTAAACTTGCCGATCTAGATTTTTTAACAGAATCTGCTACTTGTTCAGCCAAGCGTTTTGCTGGGGTCTCATCCCTTTGCGAATATGTAAACACATGGGCATAAGCAATGGGATTGTCCTTAAAAATTTGTAGTGTTTCTTGAAAATCTTCGTCAGTTTCACCTGGAAAACCAACCATAATATCTGTACCTATACACAAATCTGCAACTTTATTATGAGCATAATTAATATATTCTATAAATTCAGAATTAGTATAATTACGTTTCATTGCTTTTAAAATTTTATTGCTACCTGCTTGCATTGGAATATGTAAATATGGCACCAATGGATGATTAATATCATCCATCCATTCTAATAGTTGATCATCAATAGTTGTAGGTTCAATGGATGATATGCGAATACGATTAAGGCCTGCGATATTAGCTAATTGTTCAATGACTGATGTAACACCCTTATCTTGATAACTGTAAGTACCAATATTAACACCTGTTAAAATAATTTCTTTAGCCCCGCGTTTAACCAACGATTTTGCTTCATCAATTAAATTGTCCATTTTTCTAGAACGCGAACGCCCTCTGGCTCTGGGAATTATACAATATGAACACATAAAATCACAACCGTCCTGCACCTTTAAATTAGCTCGTCTGGCAAATTCTGTTTCGCCGACAAAATCTATAGTAAAATCATCGCGTATAATTTTATCTTTAATTATTAAAGGTGGGTTATTTTTGCCAAGTTTTACATATTCTAAAATATTTAATTTTTCTTGATTGCCGATAATCAAATCAACACCTTCTATATCGGCTAAAATTTTAGAACCAGTTTGTGAATAACAGCCTACTACAGCTGTAAAAGCATTAGGATTTTTGCGAGTAAAACTGCGTATAGCAGTACGACATTTTCGCTCTGCCATCGCCGTAACAGTACATGTATTAATCACTGCCAAGTCGGCTTCTTGACCAAAAGGAACAATCTGCCATGAGGCGGCCTCTAATTTTTGGCGTATTATATTAGTTTCGCTATCGTTTAATCGACAACCTAAAGTATGTAAACAAGCTCGCATTTATTTTTCTAAACTAAAAACAAGCTCAGTTAATAAACGCACTCCATAGCCGGTGGCACTGTTTTTGGGATGATATTTTAAATGATTTACACCCCATGCCATTCCTGCGATATCAATATGTGCCCAAGGCGTATCATTGACAAATTCTTTTATAAAACATCCGCCTGTAATAGTACCCGCTTGCCCTGCTGCACCTATATTGCACAAATCTGCGTAAGTACCCTTAACCATATCAGAGTATTCTTGCCAGATTGGCAAACGCCATATTTTTTCTCCAGTTGCGTCAGCAGAATTTTGCAATTTATCAGCTAAATCATCATCATTTGTCATAATACCTGCCGCAATATGCCCTAAACTTGTAATGCAAGCACCTGTTAAAGTAGCAACATCAACAATAACATCTGGCTTATATTTTTTGACGCTATAAGCCAAAGCATCACTTAAAATTAAACGACCCTCGGCATCAGTATTGTCAATTTCGATAGTTTTACCATTATACGCTTTAACAATATCTCCAGGATGTACAGCTCCACCTCCTGGCATATTCTCTGATGTAGGCACAACACAAATAACATTAACTTTTGGTTTTAAAGCACAAATAGCTTTAAAAGAACCCAATACAGCTGCTGCTCCGCACATATCAAATTTCATTTCGTTCATTTTTGCACTTGGTTTTAAGCTGATGCCTCCAGAATCAAAGGTAACTCCTTTGCCAACCAAAACAATTGTTGGATGAGAAGAAGATGACTTATAAAACAAGCTCATTAAATAAGCTGGCTCTTTAGAACCCTTAGAAACTGCCAATAAAGCATTCATACCCAAGGCTGACATTTTAGCTTCATTCAAAACAGAAATTTTTACTTTGTTTTGGGTAGCAATTTTGCGAGCCTCTTTGACCAAAATTGATGGGGTCATTTCTGAACCTGGACTATTACTTAAATCTCTGGCAAAATTAGTTGCATTAGCCATTACTTCTGCAACTGATAGAGATTTTTTAATACCTTTTTTATTAGTAAATACTTTGCAAGATTTAAAATTAATATATGTTGATGTAGTTTTGTATTTTTCAAAACTATAAGCACCTAAAATAATGCCTTCAAGCAAGGATGCACTGTCTATATTGTCCGAATATGAAAAAATCCCAAGTTTAACTGCATGATTGTTTTTTAAGACACCTGCCGCATAACCACCTACTTGACGGTATACTTCTAAATTACAATCTTTTAATTTACCTAAACCAAGTGCTATTATAGTTGGAAACTTTTCACCAAAAGTGAAAACAAAATTGCTATTTTTTTTACCTGTAAAAACCTCTGATTTTTTTAAATTTGGCAATAAATCTGCAACTGACTGGAACACCTCACCATAACTTGCTATATCTAAATTCTTATCTTCAAATATCGGTATAATCAGTGTGTCTACATTAGAAAAATTTATATTGGCACTATGGCTAACTTTCATAAAACTCCTTGGTTAAATAGTGGCAATATTATAGTTACATCAATATGTAACACAAGTTTTTCAAATTATGCCTGCCACATCTAACAATACAGCCCTTGGATCGTTTAAAGGTACAGGCGTTCGCATTATATATCCTTCACCATATTGCACGCCAATAGAACTGCCTAACGCCCTTTGCTTAGCCTCCCAACCTTCCAAAAATGAAGGATTCGATATTTGAGTTATCGGCTCAGAAGATGACTTGGAGTATAATTGAGAACCATAACATAAGACTGCAGAAGTTTTTTCTGCAAAAACATCTGAAATATCAAAGATAAAGTTCGGTTCTATTCTATAACGTGAAATATAATATAAAATTCTTTCTGCACGATGTGTTTCACCTTCGATAGGATACTTCTTTACGCCAGCAAACCACCATGCATCTTTTACGATTTTACTTGTATTAGCATGATCTGGATGATGATCCTCCCAGTAAGGGGTTAAAATTATTTTAGGTTTTAATTGACGTATTACAGTAGCTACTTTAGATATATTGTCTTCATTATGCAAGATATGTCCATCTGGTATGGATAAACACAGTCTTTGTTGTAAGCCCAATTTTTTTGCACCTTCTTTTGCTTCTGTAGCACGGATTTGCGCTGTACCTCTAGTTCCCATATCGCCAGAACTTAAATCCAACACTGCTGTTTTCATGCCACATCGATTAGCTTTAATTAAATATCCCCCACAACATAATTCTGCATCATCTGGATGCGAACATATAGCTAATACGTCAATATTCATTACTCATCCTTAATTAATTTCAATAAATCATCAGCTGATAATCTAGCCGATACATGTGTGCCGTCTAACAACGAACCTGCCAAATCACGCTTTTGATGATGTAAATTAACAATTTTTTCTTCAATTGTATCTTGGCATACCAAACGATAAATTGTAACAGGACGTTTTTGACCTATACGATACGCTCTATCCGAAGCCTGATCTTCAACAGCAGGGTTCCACCACGGGTCCATATGTATAACATAGTCCGCCGCAGTAAGATTTAAACCAACGCCCCCTGCACGTAAGGATATTAAAAATACGTCTCCTATACCTTTTTGAAAATCCGCTACAGAGCGACGACGTTCTCCAGCTGGAGTTTTGCCATCTAAATATTGATAGTTAATATTCTTTGATTCTACAGTTTGTCTAATAATATCTAAATGAGCTGTAAATTGGCTAAAAATCAAAACTTTATGATTGTTTTCTAAAATATGTTCTAATATTTCAGTAAAAGCTTTTAACTTAGAGCCAGGTATAATAGTGCCAGAATCCACCAATTTTGGATGACAAGCCGCACGTCTTAATTTCATAATCTCAGCTAAGATTTGCATACGTTTTTTACCGCCAGCCCCATCTGTTTGCTCTAGTTTTTTTATCGAATTAAATCTCAATGCATCGTAAAATTTGCGTTCCTCTTCGCCCAGTTCTATGTTCAAAAGTATATCTGTGCGCGAAGGCAATTCGTCTAAAACATCGGTTTTTAATCTGCGTAAAATAAAAGGTCTTACCCTATGCCTTAAACGTGCAGTAGCTAAAGCGTCTTGATGTCTCTCTATTGGTATAGCATATTTATTTTGAAAATCTTCAATGCGCCCTAATAATCCAGGGTTTATAAATTCAAATAAATTCCACAACTCACCTAAATGATTTTCTATAGGGGTACCAGTAGTAATAATTTTAAATTTAGCATTTAACCCCATAGCTGCCTTAGAACGCTTAGTTGCCACATTTTTGATAGCTTGAGCTTCATCTAAAATCACAGTTTGCCATTCAATATCTTTAAATAACTCATTGTCTGACTGCAACAATGTATAACTAACTATCACAATATCATTAGCGCCAATATTTTTTATTAAACCATGCCTAAATTTACCAACAAAATGTACAGCTCGCAAAGTAGGTGTAAATTTATGAATTTCCTCAATCCAATTATTACATACAGATGTTGGTGCTGCAACTAAACTAGGACCTTCACAGGCACGATTTAAAATAACCGAAAGACTTTGTAATGTCTTTCCTAATCCCATATCATCTGCCAGACAAGCCCCAACACCCCACGCTGCCAATCTACTTAGCCATTGAAATCCCTCTAATTGATAATCGCGTAAAGTTGCATTTAAATCCTTTGGAACTTCAAAAACCATATCTCGTACTTCTTCGATACGTTTAACTTGCGCTGTCCATTTGGCGTCAACTGTTAAATTTTCGATCTCTTTAGTAACGTCTAAAAAACTTTCACTTAGCAAAGGGTTAATTTGTAAGCCTTCTTCATTGCGTAAAGCCAGGGCATTTATCTCGTCTAAACACCTTTTTAATTCACGTGTTAAACGCAAATATTTACGATCACCTAAAGATATAAATCTTGATGTGGCAGTCTCAGACAATTCTAAAAGTTTTGCCAATTCAATTACTTGACCGTCAACGTTGATAGAACCATCTAAATCAAACCAATCGTGATTTTTTTCAACCTTAACTTTCATATCACTTAAATTCACTTCTGAACTCAAGCCAATCTTACCGCCTTTTGGCCATTTTAAATCCAACTTTTTAGAAGCGTTTAAAGCAACCAAAACTTCTAATGCCTGATCTGGCGTGTGAAGTTCCCAATGGTTACGCCCATGATCCTCATCCGTAAAAATACTTGTATCACCCAAAACTTCATCGATAACGTTTAATTCCCAGTTTAAATCTCTTTTTATTTGTGTTTTTTGTCCGTCAATAGTAGCCATCACAACTTCACCACCATCACCAGGGATAAATGCAGGTCCGTTTTCGTTAAAAGGTGTAGCTAAAAAATCTACAATGATACCTTCATCTAATGGAGCTAAATGTACAACCAACTTTGGGTATGCTTCTGCTTGTACAACATCAGCAGCATCTGATACAATTGAAGAATGCACAGTCATAAATGAGGCAATATTCTCTAAGGCCAACATAACTTCCTGCCTAGCTTCGGCAGGCACTACAAGCCCGCTTGAACCTAATATTCTAGCTAATTCTCTGTGGTGTGATTCAACCTCATACACACGATATAAAGTAGTGCTAAGCTTCTCTATTGTTAGTTCATCTTTACCTAATTTCCTGCCCAATGCAAACCTGATATTTTCACCCTCTTCACTGATTACTAAATCCAAACAACCACGGTGTAGCTGTATTTGCAAATTAGAATCGTTGTAATCAAATATATTAGGATGATCTATTAAAGCTGATATTGCCTGTTGCAAATCAATTTCATATTCAGCACCATGATAATCCTTGTGCATTGAAATAGCCTTACTAACAACCCTGTCTTGCTCGCTTACAAAATCTATATTGTCTTCTCTATACAGCCTCTCCAATGATACCTTACGCCCTTTTGTCCAACGCCCTGTTTTTGATAATTTTTGTTCAATAGGTATTATTTTTTTTATCTCACCATCAAATTGCAATAGCCAACTCAATCTAGTAATTGTTGCGGTTTCTTTTTCCTGATCACCCAAACCGCTTAAAGCTTTTAAAGAACGTCGCCAATCTTGCTCATGAGAAATTGCATCAACAAAATGTAGTCCATTAAAATTGATAGCATATTTTTTATATTCTTCTTTTAATAATGCAGATATCTTAGAGTCTACTTTTATCAACAAAGCACACACTTCTAACGCTAACCAATTAGCACCTGCAAATCTAAGGCAATCATAATATTCTGTTAATTTAGCTAATGTTGTATCAGGTATTTTTTTATAAACCCAATAGTAACTCAAAGAATAACAAAATAAATGCCACAATGAATACTCACTATATTTTTTCACCTGTAATAAAATATCTTGTGCTTGTCCTATGCGATTGGCTTTTAAAGCTAATCCAGGTTCCAATAATTTGATACTATTAACCCATGTTGATTGATCTGATTTTGATAACGCTTTTAAATAATTTTGAGCATCTTTACAAGAGCTTTCTGAGCATGATGCTAATAGGGCAATAAAATAAAAAATTGATTGATATCCACTGTAAACTCCATAGCGTTTTTTTTGCAAATTTTTAATTTTTATTAAATCGGCTTTAAAACATAATAGAGCATCTTCTATTTTATTATCGAGCAATAACAAAACGCCATTAATTTGTTTGTTTGCACTACCTTTTAAAATATTAAATATATCGTTTAAATTAGTTGTATCACAACTAGCAGGTAATTTGTTATCAGCTACTATTTGATTTAACAAATCTTGCCTAGGTTTTAAATCTGCAGCATAAAACCAACAATCTATCGATATCGGTTCTAGCAATAAACAAAGTATTTTTGGAGGTAAACTGCTTATCCAACACGCATTAAAATTCTTTAGACATAAACGTATCATTGCTACAGCCGAGTCTTCACCGGCAATGCGACAATACTCAATCAATAACTTTTCAAAATTGTCACCATCTTTTAAAAACAAAGAAGCTCGCAATGCCACATAAGCATCCTGTGCATTCTGATATCCATAACGCGGACGTTTTAATACAACCACTCGTGATAATTTGATAAGATTGTTTTCGTCTACGGCATAATGTAATAATTCATCAATTAAATTTTCGACTACAGTATTGTCATCTGTTAAAAAACCCTTTGCTCGCATAGCGCGTAATAAAGCTTTTGCCTCTGCTGAAGTAAATGCTTTACCATTACTTTTAGTCATACCGACATCACGACAAGCTTCATATATCCACGTTTGCGTCCGTGGATAATATGCCAATGCAACTAACTGTAAAAACAGTTTTTCCCTAGCAGAAAATAAATTGTACCGCCTACGATACTCAGTTACATCCATACTATTATAGCAGTTCTGCTGCTGCCGCAGCTAAAGAGCTTCGCTCACTTTTTCTCAAAGTAATATGACCATGTAAATCAACCGCTTTTAAATGTTCAGCTGCATACGTTAAGCCATTTGAATTAACATCTAAATATGGATTATCAATCTGATACGGATCACCTGTAAGCACTATTTTAGTTCCTTCACCTACACGACTAACAATAGTTTTTATTTCATGTGGCGTAAGATTTTGCGCCTCATCTACTATCATAAAATGTCTTGAGATAGAACGTCCACGGATATATGTCAAAGCCTCTAAAGACAAAATATCTTCATCTATCATCTCCTGCACACGTTTTTCTACGTTTTCTTTTTCTCCAGGCATTGCCGTACGCATTAAAAATTGTAGATTATCAAAAATAGGTTGCATCCAATTTTTTAATTTATCATCTTTAGAGCCAGGTAAAAAACCTATATCTTTACCCAATGGCATAATGGGTCGAGAAACTAAAATTTTATCAAATAACTTTTGTCTTAAAGTTAATTCTAATGCAGCCGCTAAGGCTAAAAATGTTTTACCTGTACCAGCTTGGCCAACCATAGTAATAATTGGTATATTTTGATCCAATAGCAACTCTAATGCTAAGCGTTGTTCCATATTACGTGGCTTAATTTGCCAAGCTCTGTCAAATTTATCATTTAATACTACTATTTTATTACTATTTTTAACATATTTACCTACGCCTGTATGTTTGGCATTTGTTTCGTCATGTAATAATATCAACTCGTTTGGAACACCCTCATACTCATCAATTACAATTTCACCATTGGCATATAAATTATCAATAACAGATGTGTTAACTGTTTTTTCGATATAGCCCAAATACATCTCATCAACATTAACCATTTGTTTTTCATAGTCTTTTGCGACTAAACCAAGAGCATCTGCTTTAATACGTGCGTTAATATCTTTAGACACAAAAGTAACATCTCTACCCTGCGTATGTAATCCATAGGCAACTTGTAAAATTCTATTATCAGGACTATTAACACGCAAACCAGAGTCCACATGTATAGAACTGGCAGAAATAATCATAATTAGACCACCGCGTTCT
>JAMOSO010000020.1 GCA_027063065.1 Planctomycetota bacterium
ATTAGCTTGCAACTGCTCATATAATTTTAAAGACGCCTCTTTAGCTTTTTCATCTTTGATTTTTAAAGTTGTAATCACTACTTGAAAAGGTGCCAATGACAAAGGTAAAGATATGCCATTTTCATCGCAACCATTTTCAATAGCGGCGGCCAATAAACGATTAACACCAATACCATAACAGCCCATAATTAATGGCTTGCTTTTACCTTGACTATCCAAAATATTGGCACCCATACTTTCAGAATACTTAGTGCCTAATTGAAATATATGTCCCGCTTCAATACCCTTGATTAACTGCAATTTATTTTGACACTTAGGACAACAATCGCCCTCGACAACTTGTCTAATATCTGCCCAAGTATCGATGTTACAATCTCGTTCTAAATTACAATTTTTTAAATGATAATCTTTTTTATTAGCACCAACAGTAATGGCATCAATATCCTTTAGTGCTAAATCGGCAATAATTTTTATCTTTAACCCAACTGGACCACTAAAACCAACTGCCCCACCTGTGGCTGTTTCTATTTCGTGTGCTTCTGCCAATACAAAATCACTTGCACCGATAACTGTTGCTAATTTAGTCTCGCTGACTTCGTGATCACCGCGCAAAACAACTGCGATAATTTCTGTACCATTGCTAAAAAGCATTGTCTTAGCCAAATCATCTGTTTGTAATTTTAAAAACGCACTGACATCTTCAATACTTTTAACATCTGGAGTGTGTACCTCTTCCATATCTAATAATCCAGATTTTTTTACAGGCAATGGTGATGCAGATGCTTTTTCTAAATTGGCACTATATCCACACTCATTACACAAGGCAATTGTATCTTCGCCAACTTCAGAAGGTATCATAAATTCATGTGATGACGCACCGCCCATAGCGCCTGTATCAGCCTCTACGGGGGTGTATGGTAATCCACAACGCGTCATAATACGGCAATAAGTGGCGTGCATATTATCATATTCTTCCTGCAACGACTGCATATTCTCGTGAAATGAATACGCATCTTTCATAATAAATTCTCTAGAACGCATCACGCCATAACGCGGTCTTATTTCATCGCGAAATTTAGTCTGTATCTGATATAAATTTAATGGTAATTGCTTATAAGATTTGATTTCTTTACGTACCAAATCCGTTATAACCTCTTCATGGGTTGGCCCCATAATAACTTCACGACCATGACGATCTTTAACTATCATCATATCATCACCAAGCGCACCAAAACGACCTGACTCTTCCCATAATTCTTTTGGCTGCATCGCTGGCATAAAAACTTCCTGCGCTCCACTCTTGTCCATTTCTTCACGGATAATATTTTGCACCTTATGCAAAGCTCGCACACCTAATGGCAAATAAGTATATAAACCCGAGCCTAATTTTCTGATATATCCGGCACGCAACATTAATTCATGGGATTTAATCTCGGCATCAGATGGGGATTCTTTCATTGTGGGTATGAGACTTTTTGACCACTTCATATATTATCCTTATTTTACATAAAAAGAAAATACGATATTCATAAGCGACTAGATGGTCAAGCAAATATGTAAGATATTAAAATACATCGGCGGTTTAATACAAGATTGACCCATATATATTAGAGCGTATACTGATATTTTAATACTTGGGATTTAAGGCAATATTTGCCAACAACATTAACGGAGAAAAAAATGGCTTTAATTGGTTTTGCGATTGTCGGTTTATTTATATTAGTTTTTGGCATAATAATTTTAAAATTTGGAATGTTATATATCCAAGCTAGAGTATCTGGTGTCAAAGTTGGTTTTTTAAATTTAATAGGTATGACCCTCAGAAAAGTATCGCCAGCAGTTGTAATAAATACTGAAATTATGGGGGTTAAAGCGGGATTGGAAATCAATCGCGATAAGTTAGAAGCACACTATCTTGCTGGCGGTAATATTGTCAATGTAACAACTGCACTTATCGCCGCTAAAAAAGCTAATATAGATTTAAATTTTGATACGGCTGCCGGCATTGACCTTGCAGGTAGAGATGTATTAGAAGCTGTACAAACATCGGTTAATCCAAAGGTGATTGATGCTCCAAATCCAGCCAGCGGTTCACCTAAAATTGCGGCTGTTTCAATGGATGGTATACAACTTTGGGCTAGAGCGCGTGTAACAGTACGTGCCAATATAGATAGATTAGTTGGTGGTGCCACAGAAGAAACCATTATTGCCCGTGTATGTGAAGGCATTGTAACTACTATAGGCTCGGCTGAAATACACAAAAAAGTGCTTGAAAACCCAGATATGATTTCGCGCAAAGTTCTTGAAAAAGGACTAGATGCAGGTACTGCATTTGAAATATTATCCATCGATATTGCCGATATTGATGTCGGAGAAAATATTGGTGCAAAACTACAAACCGATCAAGCTGAAGCCGACAAACGTGTAGCACAAGCCCGTGCCGAAGAACGTCGTGCAATGGCTGTTGCTCAAGAGCAAGAAAATTCTGCAAAAGTAGAAGAAAACCGCGCCAAAGTGGTATTAGCCGAAGCAGAAGTGCCACTAGCAATGGCAGAAGCTTTACGCAATGGTAACCTAGGGGTTATGGACTATTACAAATTTAAAAATATCCAAAGCGATACTGATATGCGCAGTTCTATAGCTAGAGACGAAGAAGAATAAATGCAATTAGCAGGCATAGCCGATATTTTTCAAATTATCGTTTTAATAATTGTTTTTATTGGCCCCGCCATAGCTAGAATGCTTGGTGAGGCCAAAAAACAAACGACAAGTCAAACTGGTGATAAAGCAAACAAAAGCAATAAAACAGTCGCAGAGTTAAAAAATTTATTAAAATCGTTAAGTGATCCAGATTCTAAATTTGCCTTATTTAATCCTTTAGATGATAATCTTGAGCAACAAGAATCTAGCCAAAATGCAACAGTATCTAAATCATTAGAGACTGCTAAAACAGTTGATATTTTGCAACCAAATACACAACACACTAAAATTCAACCAAAGTTAGTTAAAAACTCTAAAAAAATAGTAAAAAAAACTGATAAAGATATTAGTTTTAGAAAATATTTAAGAGGCCATTCACGCAAAAATACTATTATTTTAAGTGAAATAATGGGCAAACCACATTCATTGCGATAATTTAAATTTAATATTTAAAGCATTGACAATGGTAGATGTTTTCCTATAATTCTTCGATTTTACAGACAACCTTGTGGGTATGATTATGAATAAACTAGAACAATACAAAAAAGAAAAACAAACTTATGACGCTCCTTCTTTCTGCATTGGAGATACTGTTGATGTATCTTTAAAAATAACAGAAGGTAATAAAGAGCGTATCCAGGTGTTCACTGGTACTGTCATAGCTTTAAATGCTGCCAAAACAAATGGCTCTTTCACTGTGCGTCACCTTCACCAAGGTCAAGGTGTAGAGAAGGTATTTCCTCTCGGAAGTGAAAGTATTCAAAAAATTGAAGTAAAACGCCGTGGCGATGTTCGCCGTGCAAAATTATACTATTTACGTGATCGTCAAGGCAAAGCTGTTCGCGTTCGCGAAAAAATATAATCACATACGGGTTGCTTTATGCCCGAGTTTAAAACTTCCGCTATTTTTACTGGTAAAACAGGCAAAGATGCGGAAGTTTTTATTTGTAAAGAATTAAAACTAGCCGGATATAAAATATTAGCTCAAAATTGGCATAGCCCATTTGGTGAAATAGATATTATAGCTAAAATTGAAACCACTATTTGTTTTATAGAAGTTAAATACCGACAAAACGATACTCACGGCAATCCAGCAGAATTTGTTACAAAAGCAAAGCGTAACCGCATTGCCAAGACTGCACAATGGTGGCTCACAAAACATCCCAAGATAAGCGATGCTGAACCAAGCATAAGCTTTGATATAGCCTCCGTACTAGGTAGCAAATGCCATTATATAAACAACGCTTTTGAACCAAACTATGCGTATTAAAATCATTGCTTTAGTTATTTATCTAGCATTACCGTTACAAACATTTGCCAAAACAAATATTGCTATTATTAACAAATATGCACCTACCATTGTAAAACATATAGATAATGCCAATAGTCATATCATTGTGGTGATGTATTTAATAACCTATAAAAAACAATACCCAAAAGGCCCTGTTGCCAACCTTTTAAACGCATTAATACGCGCTCATAAACGCGGAGTTTCTGTCGAAGTTATATTAGATAAAAACAACGACTACCGACATACTGGCAAAGAAGATTTAAAAAACCAAAATGCTTTTAATTACTTAAAAAAAGCAAATATTAATGTCAAATACGATTCTTTAACCAGAACGACTCATTCTAAAGTTTTAGTTATTGATAAACGCTATGTAGTAATAGGCTCTACAAATTGGAGCTATTCTGCTTTAGTTAAAAATCACGAAACAAGCCTTTTAATTGATTCTAAAAAGCTGGCTCAAGAAACCATCACATATTTAAAACAATGAAGGCTCGCAAATCCAATACAGCCAACTAGGCGAATGACTGACACCCAAAATAAAACCTCCCAAAAAATAAAATATTGCTATAAAAGCCATATCGATTTTATTTTGACGTTGTATTTGAATTACTAAATTGCCAACAATCAATAACAATACCCCAATTATTGATTCTGGCATATAAAACATACACCAAAAGATAGTGCAAAATGAACCTATAATAGAAACATTAAACAATTGAAACAAAACAACCAACATTAATGGTGTGCACCTATACAACAAGCCATAAATTGACGCATCAATATGTATAGCTATGCACAAACCCATAACTAAACCAATTAAACTAAGTATATACAATAAGATATTAAGCCTAAGAACGCTTAATAAAGCAGGATATGACAGCTTGTACATTCCAATTGTTGTTTTGCTTAGAAGCACCGTCTAAACGCAAAGACGAGGTTTTAAGACCTATACCAGCACTTTCAAGATTATATAAAAAAGTAAACACTTTACTTATTTCTACATTTTTTAAAGAAACTGTTATTTTCAATTCAACCTCATGCTTTTTTTTATCTTTAACCCGCTCACTTGGATTCATACGTAGGATACTTGATTTACTAATACCAGCTTGCTTAATTTTGCTTTCGATAAAACCAATTATATTAGCCTGATCAAAACGTTTTAGCTCTCTAGGTATTTTTGATTTTTCATGCTTTAAAAATAAAATTTTATTAGCATCATTACCCATAATTTCTAACGAATGCTTTGCTATTTTTAATTGAGATTGAGTTTGCATTTTTGCACTATTGGTAAAATAGGCACAAATCAATCCCACAAACAAAATTGCAAGTTTAAATTTAGGATTCATTAGCGAACTCCCAAACGTATAGAAAAACTAACGCCAGCATCTTTACTACGCATTATAGGCTTATCCGCCTTAATGCCCTTAACTTGTGATATTTTAGAACTAATGATTTCTGCTGTGGCAAAATCGCCGCACCATCCACGTAAATTTCCACCGCGCTCATTTAAATTTAAATATTCTATCTTAATTTCTGCCTGTTTTCCTATCTTTAATAAAATATCTTTAATATAAACCAATGTCGATGTATCTGCACCAGAACTACTGCTAGTGCTAGGCAAATCCTCTTTTAAGTTACGCAATTCGCCAGATAAAACTGATTTTAAATCCAAACCCTTATTAACATAAAAATCCGGATCTTTGGTAGGTAGTACAGTAGTAAAAATATCAATTTGCTGATTTTGAATACTTGCAAGATTGCGCTCTAAAGCAAAATATTGCTTTAGATTTAACGCACTAAAAACTATAGCACATATACCAACTAATACCGCCAGCAATAAAGCCTGAGATTTTAATTTATCTTCTAAGCCTCGGTAACTACATTGTTCTTGACGAAAATTAATCGATAAATTTTCTTTAGCTGATTTATCTGCCATTGTAATGGCCTCGCCTAAAGCAATGGCGTAATCGACAGATAAGGGCTGTTCAGATATATCTGATGACAATTTAAAACCATCAATACCACTGACAGTTAATAAGCCTTCGCCTAAATATTTTTTAAATAAAATATCTATAGCAGGTATATCACTACCTTCACCAGTTATATATATTGTGGCGTATTCCTCTTGTTGTACGCTCATTAATGTACGTCTTATTTGCCCAGCTAACTCCTCAAGCCCACGTTGTCTAACAGCCTCTAACGAGGGATTTACTTCTGTACTAAAACAAGCCTGATACGCCTGTTGATAGTCGATATTAGCATTGGTTGCCATATAAGATGCTAGCCAATGCGTACCCTGACGCAAGCCTCGTATAAACGATATTTTAGAATCTTGCAATACGATAATCCTACAACCATCTGTAGCCACATCTACCAGAGCAATTAAATCTGGCTTTTTATGTTTTTTAGCAAATAAATTAGCCAAACTAAATACGTCTAAGTTAATCTGCTCTGGATCACAATTACAACTTTGACAAATATCTAATAATTCTTGAATTTCAGAAATTGGTTTAGCAAATGCCATCACATTTGTTAAATGTGCATCAGCATTAATTTTATAATAATCGACTAAATAATCTTCAAGAGAGCCATCTAAAAATGACTCCATTTTAAATTTGATGGTTTCGCGTATTTTTAAATCATCGTCGAAAGGAAACGCAACCAGTCGCATAATGGTTGATTCTAAAGGTAAACTAATACCTAATTTTGCCTGCATAGGCAAAGCGCTTAAAACATCTTTTAAGGCTTTAGACTTATCCCCGTCCTCAATTTTAACTTCAATAATTTTTTTAATTGTGATAGTTGATGTTTCGGCATCAACTATCACCCCACGAACATAACGCCTACCTAGGTCTATACCGACTGCTAGGGTCACCTTCGAGCCTCACAAACCTTATATTGCGTTGACGGCAATAGCTAAACGAGACTTATTACGAGCCGCATTAGATTTATGGATTAGATTTTTTGAAGCAGCTTGATCTAAACGCTTAGACACTACGCAATACTGTTTTGATGCACCTTCTTTATCACTAATATCAATAAGTTTACGAAGTTTTTTTACTTCTGTTCTTAATGCACTACGTTGTGATTTGTTGCGCAATGCTGCTTTTTCGTTTTGTCGAATTCTTTTTGTAGCTTGTGCTGAATTAGCCATGCTAATATTTCTCCTTGGTGTTTCTGTAAAAATTATTATTTCTCGCGAACCGCCTTAATACGGTCAGCTATATCTTTGTAATTAATATCTTCCTCATATATACTTGAATAAGTTGTAATAGCTTCTTCATCGTGGTCGCCCCATGCTTCATAAGTGAGGCCCAGATTATAGAGGATTTCCTTTTTCAGGTCGTTCATGGTGCTTTGGCCTTCCAAAGCCTTGCGTAACTGATTCTCCGACATATCAAACATTTTGTTTTGTCTAAAACAAATACCCAAAAAATTACAACTTTGGATTTTAAGTTTTGGAGATTTAGCAGTTTGTTGAAATTGAGCAATTGCCTCATCATTTTGGCCGCGCATGAGGTATATTTGACCCAATTCAAAGTAATTTTGTATAACAGTAGGTTGTGCTTTAATACGACGCTTGTATTCAGCAATCATAAAATCTTGACGCTCAACTTCTAATTTTTTAACTTTATCCGTATCGCCAGCTTTTTTTGCTTCGTTGATACGCAAATCATATTCTTTAGCCTTTAAATCACCAATTTTAATATCAACATTAGGATCTATAGAATCAATTTCTTTTGCTTTTTTATAATTTTTAAATGCATTTTGTAAATCATTTTTACGCTTATATAAATCACCTAAATTAATCCACAAGCGATGATCTTTAGGGTCGTCATTACATTTTTGTATTGCACGTTCTATCGCTTCGTTTAGATCGTCTTCAGTACGTATTATTTTATCTTCTTTTTCTAAATTAGCTATTTCACCCTGATCTTTAATTTTTTCTCTAAAATCACCATCACTACCCCATTTATCACGTTGTATAGTGCTTACTGCTGCCAAATCACGCACAGTACGCTCTATATTGGCATCTTTTGGGTTTAATTTTAAAGCCCGTTCATAAACCATCTGAGCTTTTTTAGGCTCTCCCATATCAGTATATAATTCACCTAAAGCATACAACGCATCAAGCTTAGTTGAATCTAGACCAATTAAAAACTCATAAGTCATAATAGCGGCTTGATTGTAACCCGCTTTCACACAATGCTCGCCTAATTTCGATAACACAGTAATGTTAGTAGGATCATTTGCCAAATACTTTTCACAGGCAATCACAGCAACCTCTGGCTTAGCTGTAAAAACTTTTATTAAGGCGCCTAAGCCTTTAAAAAATGCCGAAACCTTTTTAGGTCCACCTTCTGTTTGTTGCTTTTGCATAGCCGCGCTACGCAATGCCTCACGAGCTAAATTAAACTTTGGTTGTTCAACCAAAATCTGTTGAAAAATTTCGATAGCATAACCGTAATTTTTGCGTTGTACGGCTGTTTTACCTTTTTCAAAATATTGTGCTATGTCCATAATTCCTTCAAAATAAAAATTGACTGGGCATAATATAAAGATAATAGCCCACTGTCAATAGTGCCTATGCAACACATTGCTTTTTTTACTGTTTTTAGAGTATTTCATATTGTAATTACCCACATTAACACTGGCTGATTTTAACTTTTGTATAGCCTTTTTTGATACAGCAAGATCTGTCGAATCAACTAAAATATGTAGCATTTTTATAGCTTTTGGACTATACGGCTTAGTTATTTGATTTAAAACCAGCATTTGCACCTCAGACACACACAGTTTTTTATCAATTTTTGTAAAATTATCGTATAGCCAATCCGCATCATAAAAAGACAAAACCTTTATTGCTTCTTGCACTATGCCCAAATCTGGATTTAACAAAGCCTGCTTAGCCACAAATATCGCCTTTTTTATGTTTAGTTTTCTAATTAAATTTAACATAAGCATTTTTTGCCAATTCCATCCCTGTGAATATAATGGCTTATTCTTTAAAACTAGACTTAAACATACTTCATCCCCAGCGTACAAACGTATATATTGCAATAAAATCAATTGATTGTTACTCAATGTTGTGTAGTCCTGCTCATCAATTTTTGCCAATTCTATTGCGTATTTCCAACTGCTTAAAAGCGTTACTTCCTGCCATACAATCCACGGCATAGATAAATCAATCTTATCTAATCGCCTCAATAACTCTTGGCGTTTTTGTAACTTAAATTGGTGTTGCTCTAGCAAATTTTGTTGTTGCTGATTATAAAAAGACTTCCATTGTTTTATATTGCGATAATTGTGTCCCGTAATTAATTGCAAAGCAAACAATGACTCTGCGCGCATTTCTGGAACTAACATCCTATTAATTAACATATTTAAAATTTGCTGAGGATGATTATTATACAATTTTAATGCCATTGGTAAGATTTTTTCAATTTGATTAAATCCCAAATTAATAAAATCCTGCATAGTAGCATTACGAGCAATTTCTTTAGATACAATATATAATTTAATATTAGACTTAAATTCAGTACGAATTTTATTAATATTTTTGTAAATGGTATTAGCCGTTAGATTAACATCTAAAATGCCACCTTCAGCACCATTAGGCAAATCAGTATTAATAATGTTATCAAATACAACAAAGCTAAATGGCTTTATTATATACTCTTTTTTTAAGGTTTTAACTGTATCGCTATAATAAAATTGTACTCCACTTGCCAAATCCTTGTAACAGTATTTAAAATCTAATTTAATAACTGTCTTTGGCAATAACACGATTGTATTGTGATGATTATTGTAATATACAACTTTTAAATTAGTATCCCAACCAGCATAGACTGTAGTATTGCTAGTTTCAATACCACAATCTAAGCCCCCTGCCATGGCAGAACAAACTATTAAAACATTAAAAAACAACAATGTAATTTTTAACATTACAATAGTGTATACTCTTTTAATAACATATCCACAAAAGTGGATATGTTATTAAACAATTTAAATTAGTACTTAATTAAAATGCCTTACCAAGACAATACTCTTTGCCCTACAAATGATGAAGTTGGCTTCCATGTATCAGATGCTTTTTTTACCTCAATTTTTTTACCATTAGCAGTAACGTTTTTTAATGTATTAAAATCAACATTTGGAGAATTAAATGTAAAGTTATAAACTTCCTCACCATTTAATGCTAAAGTATCTTCTGTCCAACCAACAACACCCTTATCACCATCTAATGTTATAATTTTTTTATCGTCAATAGATAAATAACTACCGTTTAGCATCACAAATGAAATAACTTTATTCTCTTTTTTTCTAATCAAGGCCAAATCAGCATCTGTTTTTATACCTTGAATATCAATATCTGTATCGCCTTTAACGCAAATCAAATCACTACAATTTTTCCAGGTTATAAGATTAGTATTGTCATCTATCTTAGTTTTAACCGGATTTTGCATAGACAACTTATGTGGGTAAAAAATATTTAAAAACTTACCATTTACTGCCTTGAGCGTAGCTTTTAAACGAGGATGACGCCTACCTTGACCAATAGCCTTATCCACCTTAAATCCACTTACTGGTGCCAACTGCAACAGTGTCATACAACTATCTTTAGCCATGTCCTTTTTACCTTGCTGGTAAAAAATTGCACCATTTTCATTAAGCACCACTTCATTACCAGAATCAGTATGCAAATTCAAAGTGTAAGTATGCTGTGTTTCATCTTCTTGTATATCATCTAAAACCAACAAATAAGATGGTGCTGTTTTTTCACGCATATAAATAATTTTACGTTTGGCATTTTTAAATGGATTTTCTAGCTTTCCATTATTGCCACATTTTTTATATCCCCAAGCATAAGTATATCGATATGACAATGTTAAATCAGCTTCTGCAGCAGTCATAATATTATCTGCAGTACAAAAATTTGTCATAAATGCATCTTCATGAAAATTTGTCATCAAACGTGCTTTTTGTATTGGCACCCTATCATCAACTGTAATCAAGTTATGTGAATCTCGCCAGTTATGCTGTTTTGTACCTCTTCCTGTATCAATAATCCAACGGCCCTTATAACCATACAAAGTAAATTGCCCCCTATCACTTTGTTCGTGAGAGACCATTTTAGCAGGGTAAGCCATAAAAATACCAGCAATGGCATCGGCATTCCAATCAGAACGAAATGCTACAAAACCCTCACTTTTAAACCATTTAGCCAACGGCAAATCAGGAGATTTAACCTCTGCTTTTTTAGGTTCAAACCAAAGCAAAGCAAAAACTTCCCAACGTTTAAACCACGCTTGATCTTTATGTAAAAACTGCCAACACCATTCTGTTTGTTTGTTCTTTAATCTTTGACGCAATAATGCTAACGCAAATGAATTGGTACCACTTAAACCACTAATACCACTTCTTGCATATTTTAATGCCATGGTTCTATTGGCATACGGATATGTAACGTAAGGCAAGAAATCTGTAAACTTAGAAAAATTAGTCTCCATGATTAAATCATCACCCCCCGCAGTGTAAAGAGCGTCCATAAACAGCAAAATAGGTGTTGAACCATAAGCAAAATAATCAACCATTTCATGAAAACAACCATCCTTCCCTATAGCAAATGTTCCATATTGGGCAGCTCTAAAAGAAGCATAATTAAGCCATAATTTATCTTTGGCACTTGTCTCACCCAAGATTGCTAAACTCGACAAACCCAAAGTTGTAATAGCCATTGAGCTCCAATTAGAAGCCCAACCACTTAACGAATCTGCCTGTGACTGAAACGCAATATCGCCCGTATAAAAAGTATATGTGCCTTTGGCAATATTTAATAAAAATAAACGTATTTTTTGCCTTTGTTCTGGGGTAAAGTATTTATAACCCCAATCATACGCCAATGTAACCATCAACATCTGACGCACCATACCTTCACCAGGCATATACATGGATGTTGTAACATCGTAATAGCCAAGTTTATTGGTATAGTCCATAACCAATTTAACTGCATATTTGGCATATTTTTCATCGCCAGTTATCACTGTTGCCAACATAAACTCAATTGAACTCAAAGTAAGTTTGGAGTTCCATGTATTTCTAGGCAATTCTTTAAAGTATGTTCTAGACTTTGGATTCATCATAGCATCACAACGCTTTAGTAATAACTTAACTAACTCTGGACCTCTGCCCTTTTGTAAGTTTTCTTTAAGCACTTTAATTCTAGAAGGGGTTAAAATCATTTTTGGATGATGATTTGCCCAATTTGGATTTTCTGGTAATAAAAATTTCTTCAGTTCATCATTACCTTGATTATATAGACGTTGCCAAGCTTTTTTCATCGCAATTGCATTGGTATCTTTGTTGTAAAGAACTTCTGGAGTTAAGACTACGTCATCTATACAACCTATAAAAATGGAATTTTTACTACCGGTTAATTTACCCCCAAATCGCATCATACTAACAGGTCTTAAAACCCCATTGGTTTTAACTTTACCAAGTTTTTCATTATCAACATAAAGCTCTAAAACATGTTCCTCTTGATTATTGACTATGGCTATGTGATACCACTTATTACGTTGCAAACTTGCCAATTCATAATTATTGCGATAATTCCAACTTGTATCTATTCTAAATTTCTTACCTTGAGCATTAATCCATAAAAGGGTAAAACGATTATACTGATTTAAATATACGCTAAATGAGTTTCGATACTGGTCATCAACACCCGCAAAAACCTCAATAGAACTAGCGTATTTACTGTTGTGCTTCCACCTATCTGTTGGTAAACGCGGTGATTTAAAATCAAATTCAAATGTAAAAGATTTATCCAATGCCTGCTTGATCTGGTCTGATATTTTAATTTGAAAATTATCATTTACACCATTAAAGAATAAATACTTACTTGTTTTATTTTCGTGTGTTACAAAATTATCCGCACTTGGAGTTCTAATTATAACGCAATTATTAATCTGTTGTTGAGGTGATAAATATTGCTCAAAATCTAAATTTAGCAACGTATTACCTGCGCCATTTACAATGGAACAAAAAATCAACAAATTAAAAGTCAATATTAATTTCATAGGATACTTTACGATTAATTGCATATTTAATTAACTCCAATTTAATATGTTTAAGAAATTTAAGGTTAATATATAACCTTTACATTATGGTTTAGTCTTACAATATAATTTAGCCAGTGAAACACTTAAAAAAATATCAATTCCAATTATTTATTTAACAGTTTTAACTAAATATAAATTGTTATATTAAATAAGACTTGGCAATTTATATATAAATAAAAAAATAAACATTAAAATGGACTAAACATTTACAATTTATATTATTACGTTATTAAAAATATTTTTACAAAGGCAATTATGAAATACACCACAACTAATTCCGCATTAAATGGCTCTGTGCATATTCCAGGGTCAAAATCACATACAATTCGCGCTGTCGCTATTGCTTCATTGGCCAGTGGCACAAGCACAATAAGGTTACCACTGCTATCCGAAGATGCCCTTTCGGCACGCAAAGGCTATACCCAACTAGGAGCTACAATTACAGGCGATGATAATGCCTGGCAAGTAGTTGGCTGTGGTGGCAAAATACAAATACCAAAGAAAGCCATAGACGTTGGTAATTCTGGCACTTCCTTACGAATGCTAGCTGGCAGTTTAGCATTAGCTTCTGGTACTGGAACCCTTACGGGAGACTATCAAATACAACGCCGACCAAATGCACCATTAGTTAAAGCGTTAAATAATTTAGGCGCAAAAGTTCAAGCCGCCGATGAAAAAGGCTGTGCACCATTATTAATTACTGGCCCCTTTAGCGGTGGCACAACAGAAATCGACTGCCTATCTAGCCAGTATGTTTCGGCTATTTTATTAAATGCTCCACTGGCCTCAAACGATACAATAATCAATGTTGTAAATCCAAATGAATTACCATATATCGATATGACATTATGGTGGTTAGATCAACAAAATATTAAATACAAGCAAGATGGCTATAAACAATTTACCGTATTTGGCAATCAACAATACTCGGCTTTTGATAAAGCAATTCCAGCAGACTGGTCATCGGCAACTTTCTTTTTATGTGCAGGGGCAATTTGTCAAGGTTCTATCACCTTAACAGGCCTAGATTTAAGCGATCCACAAGGCGACAAAGACGTTATTAAATACTTGCAATCAATGGGTGCTAAAATCGAAATAAACGGCAATAATATCACAGTGTTTAAATCAGATTTAAACGGTGCAACCATTGATATGAATGCCACCCCAGACGCATTGCCAGCAATGGCGGTAACAGCAACATTTGCCAATAGCCCAACAACTCTTACCAATGTAA
>JAMOSO010000021.1 GCA_027063065.1 Planctomycetota bacterium
TTAGCTTAATTAGATGTGTAAGTTGATAGTGAAATTCTAGACATAATAGGTATATCATGTAATGTGTTATGTAGTTTAAATAGTTATTATATAGTTTTTTTATGGAGTTGGTTATGAGTTTAAGAAATAAGATTATACTTTTAGTTGTAGGGTCAATAGCTATGAGTAGCGTATTGATATTGACTGTTGGTTTTGTTGGGCGTGAAAAACTGATTAAGAGTATCGATAAAGAATTAGTTAAAGATAGTGAAAACAATTTAAAAACAATTGTGCGTGATATCGTACGTGTTTTAGAAGTGCGTAATGAAGATATTAAAACCAAGGTTGCTTATGATTTGAATGTGGCTAGAAACATTATGAAAAACCAAGGTGGTGTTAATGAGGGGGATGCTAAGGTTTCTTGGACGGCAATTAATCAATACACTAAAGAAAAAACAGAAATTCAGTTGCCAAAATACAAGGTTGGAAACAAATGGTTAGGTCAAGTTTTTAGTTTTAGCAAGTCTGCTCGTGTTGTAGATAAAGTACAAAAATTAGTTGGTGGTACTTGCACCATATTTCAGCGTATGAATGATGCTGGAGATATGTTAAGGGTTGCAACGAATGTAAAAAAATTAAATGGTAAACGAGCTATTGGTACATATATTCCGGCTATTAATCCAAATGGTAAAGAAAATCCAGTTATTAAAACTGTATTGAGTGGCAAAACTTTTAAAGGCACAGCATTTGTTGTAAACGCTTGGTATATAACAGCTTATGAGCCAATTAGAAACAAGGATGGCAAAATAACAGGTATTTTATATGTTGGTGTTAAACAAAAAAGTAATAGTGCATTATTGAAAAAAATAGTAATAGGCAAAACAGGACATATTGCCATTTTTAGAGGTGCGGGTAAAAATAAAGGGCAAGTACTATTACATAAAAAGACAGATCTCATCGGTCAAAATCTTTTAAATAAAAAATCCAATGGTGATGGCAAGTATTACGTAAAAGAAATTATTGATTCTGTTGTCGGTCAAGAAAATGGCAAAGTTAGTTTTGTGGATTATTCTATTTTACAAGATGGCATGTCAGATGCTAGGCAAAGACGTGCTGCAGTTATTTATTTTAAGCCTTGGGATTGGGTTATTAGTGCTGATGCTTTCAGTTCTGAATTTATGACTTTACAAAGCAAAACTAATGAAATAATTTCAGAAATAGTTATGTCTATCCTTTATGGGGTAATTGGCTTTTTAGTTTTAGCAATTATTATAAGTTTCTTTATAGGACGTAAAATTACTGAGCCAATAATTGAATTAGGCAATACATTAAAAGATTTATCTGATGGTAGTGGAGATTTGACTGCACGTATTACTATAAACGGAAAAGACGAAATTGGTTATATGGCTCAAAGTATAAATAAATTTATTGAGAATATACATAAGATAATAGTTCAAGTTGCCAATAGTGCTAGTTATTTAAAAGACGCTTCTGATGAATTAAAAAGTACATCGCAAAAAATGTCATTGGATACTGATAATATGTGTCAAAAATCTGGTGAGATTGAATCTGTTATATTGACTTCAAGTGATAATATAACAACTGTTTCGTCTGGCACAGAAGAATTAACCTCTACTATATCTTCGATATCAGAAACAGTGCAAGATATAGATAAGTCATTTGATGCAGTAGCTGAGAGTTGTGAAAAAGAGTCTAGTATGGCAATTGTTGCTAATAAAAAAGCAGAGCAAATTTCACATACAATGCTTAGATTGTCTTCATCTGCAGATGAAATTGGTAAAGTTATTGAAATAATAAACGAGATAACTGCTCAGACAAATCTATTAGCTTTAAATGCTACCATAGAGGCTGCATCAGCTGGAGAAGCTGGTAAGGGATTTGCTGTGGTTGCATCAGAAGTTAAAGAGCTTGCTAAGCAGACAGCTGCTGCCACAGATAAAATTGTTACTTCAATACAGGAAATTCAAACTGTTACAAGTCAGTCAGATTTGGAGATTAAAGATATTTCAAAAGTTATTTCTGAGTTAACAACTATGTCAAATGATATAGTTGTTAATATTAGGCATCAGAATAAGGTTATCAATGAAGTATCGAATAATATTTCATTTTGTAATGACGCAACTATAGATATAGCTAATAATATTTCCAGCGTTGCTGAAACTTCAAAAATAGCAACTAAAAATTTAGGCGAAGTTGGTGAAGCTGCTAAGGTAAATGTTGAATGTGCAGAGGATATTAATACAAAGATATCTGCATTAGTCGATATATCTAAAACTCTTGATAATATAATACTAAAATTTAAAATTTAAATTTAAGATTTGTTTCAAAATAAAAAAAGCACCTTTTTCATAAGAAAAGGTGCTTTTTTTATGATTTTTTTTATTTCACTATTACAGATGGTCGACTCTTGGCAATTGTCTGTTCTTTGGATTGTTCTTTCCACAATCTCCCACCTATTACCCCATTTTTATTATTTTACTTAAAATATGTTGTTGGAAAGGTTTATAAGGTATTTAAAAAAAAATAATCAAAAAAATCACGATGTGCTTATAAGTGTGTTTATATACTATATATTGTGTATGCAAATTGTATAACATACAATATAAGTGTCTAAAACTTGCGTAAACCTATTGTTTATAGGTGTTTAGATAAAATCATTTCTTGACTCATTATATCTTCTGTCTATACTTTCACCGTGGTAAATAGTGGGAATTAGTGGAGAAGCATCCCAGTGATATTTTTTGGACAATACAGGTATAATTTAGACGATAAAAAGCGGGTAATCGTGCCAGCTAAATTTCGCGAGGTTGCCGGTGCTGAAGGGTTAGGTTTTTATATAACCACTTTGGACGGTGAGCATTTGCGTATGTATACTGCATCTGTCTGGGAAAAGGTCACTTCTGAATTAACAGAAAAAGCTTTTCCTGATCCCACAACACTACATTTACAAACTTTAATTTTTGGTAATGCCAATTTTGTAGAATGTGATAAAACAGGACGCATATCTTTAAGAAATGCCACTGAGTTTGGGATAGAACGTGAGGTGGTATTTTTAGGTGTCTCTAATCATATTCAAATTTGGTCTGCTGAAAAATACGAAAATATGATGAGTAATCTGATGAAAAATTCAGGTGATTTAACTAAACATTTACAAAGGTAAGGACAAGGTATATGAGAGATGGTGCAGAGTTAATTAGCGAGGAGTTTTTTCCGTTGTTTCGCAATGTGGTAACATCATTGATTAAAGAACAGTGTGATATTGCACCTATTGATAAAGATGCTACAGCTATCAATATAAGAAGACGTCTTTCAGGTCGACAACGTTTAGTTATTTCACGATAAAATGCAAAAGACTCCTCATCTTCCTGTAATTGCCAAGGAGGTGTTAGAGTCTTTGGCACCAAAACAAGGACAAATAGTTTTAGATTTGACTGCTGGTTTTGGTGGTCATGCCCATTTATTGCATCAGGCAATAGGTAATACTGGTCATTATTATGGTATTGACAGAGACCCAGAAGCACGCACTTTTTTTTTAAACCGTTTTAAAGATTGCTCAAATATCACTCATTTAGCCGGTACATTTGATACTGCACCTACATTGTTGGCTAGGGTGGGCGTAACAAAGGTTGATGTTGTATTAGCTGATATTGGTATATCGTCATATCAAGTGGATAATGCCAATCGTGGGTTTTCTTTTGCAAAGGAAGGCCCATTAGATATGCGTATGAGTCCAGATACAGGATTGTCAGCCGCAGATTTAGTCAATTCTATGGAAACAGAACCTTTGGCAAATTTGATTTATAATTATGGTGAAGAGCGTCGCAGTCGACAAATTGCAGATGCCATTTGCAAAAGGCGCAGAAAGAAAAAATTTACTACAACCACTGATTTAGCAGAGTGCATTGCCAATGCTAGTCGTGGCGGAAAAATACATCCAGCTACTAGAACTTTTCAAGCGTTGCGTATTGCTGTAAATGGCGAATTAGACCAATTGGCAACTATTTTACAAAATATTCCTCCATTATTAAATTCTCAAGGACGATTTGGCATTATATCTTTTCATTCTTTAGAAGATAGATTGGTAAAAAACGCTTTTAAGCAATTACAGAAATCAGGTGATTTTAATATTTTAACTAAAAAGCCAATTGTTGCTGGTGTAGAAGAAATCAAAACTAACAAAAGATCGCGAAGTGCCAAATTGCGTGTGATAGAAAAGGTATAAAATGAGTAAACAATCTTTATCTAAATTAATAAATATTTTTAATGCCCAGACTTTTATACCATTTTTTATTATGGTCTTAATATTGGCGTTGTGTATAGTTTTGCAACATATTAGTATTTTTGCTTTAGGATATGAATTAACTACTTTAAATAAAGATAAACAAGAGTTGCAAGAGGTAGTTGATAAACAAAATTTAATAGTTGAAGAGTTAAGTTCTCCGGCTGTTTTGGCTCAACAACAAAAAAGATTTGATTTAAATATTAGCTCTACAATAGACTGGCCTGAAGCGCCTACAGTTGAAAATTTAGATGCAAAAATGATAGAGAAGGTCGCTATTGAATAATGTTGCGCAGCCGTGTAAATATAATTTTTACTTTGACCATTTCGGCATTTGCCTTATTGGTAGGACGTTTTGCATATATACAGTTAAGTAGACACGATTTTTATAATAGTTTGGGTGATAGACAGCATTATTCTAGGATTACTTATTATGCTAAGCGTGGCAATATTGTCGATGCGCGTGGTAGGGTTTTGGCACAGTCTGTTTCGGTGCCATCATTATTTGCAATACCAAGTCAAATTAGTAATGCTAAAGAAGTGGCGGATTTGTTATCACCTATTTTACAGGTGGATAATAAAAAGTTGTTTAAGCGGTTGTCTTCAAAAAGAGGTTTTGTTTATTTAAAACGACACATAGATGTTGCCACGTTAAAAAAAGTAAAGCGTTTAGAACTAAGCGGTGTACATTTAAAACGTGAACCAAAACGATTTTATCCCAATCATTATTTGGCTTCACAAACAGTTGGTATTGCCGGCATTGATAATAATGGGTTATCGGGATTAGAGTTAAAGTATGATACTTTTTTGCGAGGAACACAAGGTTGTTCGATTGTTACTAAAGATGCAAGAGCCCGCAAAATTACCTTTGTGGACAGACCTTTAGTTAAGCCTCATGATGGCCAATCTATTGGCTTAACTATTGACTTGGCTTTGCAACAAATAACTCAAGAGCAATTACAAAAGATAGGTGAAAAATTTAAACCTATTTCGGCAACGGCTGTAGTAATGGAAGTAGATACTGGCAAAATATTATCTATGGCTAGTTGGCCAAGTTTTGATCCTAATAATCCTGGGCATAGTCCAGTTGCTAATCGTCGCAATATTGCCATTACTGATGTATTTGAACCAGGTTCAACATTTAAATCTTTTATTGCCGCTGCGGTTATGGATAGGGGGTTGGCAAAACGTACAGATGAATTTAACTGCGAAAATGGAGCATGGCATCTTAAAAGTAGAATATTGCACGATCATCATTCTTATGGCAATTTAACTTTAGAAGATATTATTGTAAAGTCATCTAATATTGGTGCTGCTAAATTGGGTTTTAAGATAGGCAAAAAAAATTTATATAATTGGGTTAAGACTTTGGGCTTTGGCAAGCCAACAGGCATTGAATTGCCTGGTGAATCAGCTGGATTGGTTAATAGATTTAAGCATTGGTCATATTTTTCTATGTTATCTGTGCCTATGGGACATGAGATTGGTTTAACACCTATACAATTAATTACTGCCTATGCGTCGATGGTTAATGGTGGTGTTCAAGTAAAGCCTTTATTGGTTGAAAAACTTTTAGATGAGCAGGGCAGGGTGACTAAACGGTTTCCACCTAAAATAGGCAAGCGTTTAATTTCTGAAAAAACTTCTGCAGAATTGCGTAAAATTTTATTGCAAGTTGTAGAACGTGGCACAGCAAAGCGCGCAAAATTAAATGATTATACTGTCGGTGGCAAAACAGGCACCAGTCAGAAATTGGATAAAGGCAAGTATTCTCATAGTAAGTATTATGCGTCTTTTGTAGGGTTTGCTCCTGTACAAAAACCAAAAATAGTTGTGTTGATAGGTGTTAATGAACCGCATGGCTCGCATTATGGTGGTACGGTTGCTGCTCCTTATGTAGGGCGTATTTTACAAGAAAGCCTGTATTATTTGCGTGTGCCTCCACAACAATTGCGTGATTTAGATAAGGTTGGGCAGTGAACTTAGCCGAGTTGTTATTTACAGCAGGCTTTAAAGCGGTAGGCGATTTAGATTTGTCGGTTACAATTACGGGGCTTAGTTTAGATTCGCGTTCAGTAAAACCAAATGATTTATTTATTGGTCGTTGCGAGTTTGCTCAACAAGCCTTAAATGCCGGTGCATCATTTGCATTGCGTTGGGGTATTGGCGTAAGCTCAAACCCTAAAATTATTACTATCGAGCCAATAGCATCAGAAGATTTAGCAGGTGTAGCATGGAAAATATCCGCAGCTTTTTATGGTTTAATACCAATGCCTTTGACTTTATTTGCAGTAACAGGTACTAATGGCAAAACTACGGTGACAAGTATAGTACAAGAGTTGTTATCAAAAAATAATACGGAGTGTGCTTTAATTGGTACAATTAAATATCAATTAGGTAATAAGATTTTGTCAGCGACACATACTACACCTTCGGCTATAACATTAGCAGAGTTATTTGTACAGATAAATCAGCAAGGTATAAGTGCGTGTGCTTTAGAAGTTTCTAGCCATGCTTTAGAGCAAGAGCGTATTTTGTCTAAAGATATAGATGTTGCGATTTTTACAAATTTAACTCGTGACCATTTGGATTATCATGGCAGTATGCAAGCTTATGGTTTGGCAAAACAAAAATTATTTACTTCTTTACCGGCGCAGGCGGTGGCTATTATTAATTTAGATGATGATTTTTCTAAGGTCTTATTAGCTAAAACCAACGCCAGTAAAGTTTTAACTTATGCTATAGACAAACCAGCTACATTAAGGGCTCAAAATATTAATTACCATTTAGATGGCAGTTGTTTTGAGTTGATATATCAAAATAAAATATATCAGACAGAGCTATCCATTATTGGAAAACATAATATATATAATGCTTTAGCAGGTGCTTTGGCCTTAATATCTAGGGGGTATAGTCCGGATAAAGTTTTTGCAACTTTAAAAAATATTAAAGGAGCTATAGGCCGTATGCAAGTGGTTGGCAAATACAATGGAGCTTCTATTTTGGTGGATTATGCACATACCCCAGATGCTACTGAACATTTGTTAAGGTCATTGCAAGCTTTAAGTACTAATAACATACATATTGTTTTTGGTTGTGGTGGCAATCGCGATAAGGGTAAGCGTGCTATTATGGGCAGAATTGCTAGTGAGTATTCAGATTATATTTATATAACCAGTGATAACCCACGTTTTGAAGACCCATTGCAAATTATTAATGATATTTATAAAGGTGTAGCCAATACGCAAAACTGTTACATTAATATAGATAGACGTAAGGCAATTGCTGATGCAATTAATAATTTAACAACAGGCGATATATTAGTAGTGGCTGGTAAAGGTCATGAAACATATCAAAGTATATGCGGTCAGGACAAACAATTTAATGATGCTGTAATAATTAAAGATATTTTGGAAACCTTATCGTGAAACCTCAAGCTACATTAATAGATATAAATAAAATATTGCACGGTAAAATATACGGTGATGGCGATGTGTCTTTTTGCGGTATTTCTACCGATAGTCGCAGTATTAAAAGTGGTATGTTATTTGTGGCTTTAAATGGCAAAAAATTTAAAGGCTCTGATTTTATTGAGATGGCATTGCGTAATGGTGCAGTAGCGGTTATAGCTCAGGATGTTGATTATTTATGTAATGGTATAAAAGTAAAAGATACTTTGTTGGCGTATCAAGCTTTGGCTTTGTGGTATCGTCAACAATTGGATGCACAAATTGTGGCTGTTACGGGTTCTTGTGGTAAAACATCTGTTAAAGAAATATTAGCTACGATTATGCTAAATAATGGTGTTAGTTTTAAAAATCAGGCTAATTTTAATAACCAAATAGGTGTGGCTAAAACTTTATTAGAAGCGCCATTAAATAGTGTTTTTGGTGTGGTGGAAGCTGGCACAAATCACATTGGCGAAATCAAACCCTTAGCAGATATAATAAAACCAAATATTAGCATTATTACTAATGTTGGTATAAGTCACACAGAACATTTTGCAAAAATTGAAGATTTGATAACAGAAAAGATGAGTTTGTGTACAGCTATGGCCGATAGGGGTGTGTCACTGTTGCCAGGTGATATTGAATATTCTGATATATTTTTAAGTTATCCAAATAATAAAATTTTTACTTATGGATTGGATAATACTTGTGATTATTATCCAGACAATTTAAGTTTTGATAATTTATCAAGGCCTTCATTTGATTTTAAAGGTATTCATTTTAAATTAAATTTATATGGAACGCATTCGGTACGCAACGCCATAGCAGCTTTATCAGCTGCTGATATTTTAGGTATAAATTTAAGCAATGCTTCAAAGACATTAATTAAATATTTTGGGTACGACAAACGGTTTTTAATGTGCAATACATCGGGTTATACATTGATAGATGATACATATAATGCCAATTTGATTTCTACTATTGCATCGATTAAAACTTTGGGTTTAATGCAACAATCAGGCAAAAAAATAGTAGTGCTTGGTTCGATGTTAGAGTTGGGTGAAAATAGTGATATGGCACATCAAAAGGTTATTGATTATGCCAGTAAATTGGTAGATATTATATATACTATTGGCTATGAGTATGCCAATGTTGCCAAAGGTATTGATAAAGTAAATCATTTTACAAATCAAACAGATTTATTAAATACTTTAATATCAAATGCAGATATTGAAGATATAATTTTATTTAAAGGAAGTAGAGGTGCCAAAATGGAAAATATTTTAGAGGCCTTCAAAATAGCAGTGAGCAAAGACGACTAATGTTGTATTACCTTTCTACATTGGCGCAAGATGCGGGTCTTTTTAATATGTTGCATTATATTTCGGTGCGAGCAGTTATAGCCGTTGTATTATCTTTTGTAATTACTTTAATATCGGCTCCGTTGGTTATTGCATATTTGACTAAAAGTAAAATTACTGAAGACACTACTAAAAGTGATTCTGCCCAGTTAAACAAGTTACATTCATCAAAAGCTAATACGCCTACTATGGGTGGGGTGGTTATTTTATCAGGGGTGTTATTAACGGCGGTGGTATGTTGTAATTTTGCTGTTATTTATATTAATTTAACTTTGTTTGTAATAGCTGGTATGGCTTTTATTGGGTTTATTGATGATTATACAAAATTAAAAAGCTCTAAGCAGGGTTTGTCAGCTAAAACAAAATTTTTATTGCAAATGGTGATAGTTGGCTTGCCAGCTTGGGTTTTAACTCAAAATGCTAATTTACATTATGAGGTAGTGCCAAATATGCAATTTAGTGATATTTTATTGCCTTTTGTAAAAGAGGCTGTTATTCCGCTATCTACATTTGCTTTTGTAGTGTGGGTGTTTTTGGTAATGACAGGCACTACAAATGCGGTTAATTTAACTGATGGGCTTGATGGATTAGCTTCGGGATGTGCGATTATGGTATGTCTTGTTTATGCGATTATATGTTACTTAGTTGGACGTGTGGATTTTTCGGCGTACTTATTTGTGCCGTATGTGCCAAATGCAGGTGAGATGACAGTCTTGTTATCGGCCTTTATTGGCTCGTTGGTTGGCTTTTTATGGTACAATACACATCCAGCTCAAATATTTATGGGCGATACTGGTTCTTTAACTATTGGAGGAGTTATCGGTATGTCGGCTTTAATCAGTAAACAAGAAATTATATTAGTAATAGCCGGTGGTATTTTTGTTTTAGAGGCAGTATCGGTTATTTTGCAAGTTGGAAATTTTAAACTTACAGGTAAACGTATTTTTAAATGCGCTCCATTTCATCATCATTTACAATTTTCTGGATGGACGGAAACTAAAATAGTAGTTCGTTTATGGATTTTAAGTTTGATGTGTGCTTTTATTGCCTTATGCACTTTAAAGGTTAGATAGTGGATAGTTCACGTCCTTTTAAAATTATTATCAGTTTATTGCTAGGAATATCTGTTGTAATGGTTTTGTCGGCTAGTGCAATGTCGGCAAGTAAATATGGTTCGGCTTATTTCTTTTTTTATCGTCAATTAATTTGGGTGGCTATTGGTTTAGTTGGTTTATTAACAGCATATAAAATCGATTTAAATTATATCAAAAAAATATCACCTTATGCCGTGTTGTTGGTGGTTGGATTATTATTGGCAGTTTTTATACCGGGTTTAGGTGTGGTTCGCAATGGAGCAAGGCGGTGGATTTCGTTTGGGGCAGTAGGTATTCAACCCTCTGAGCTATCTAAATTGGCAATGGTGCTTGGTATTGCTTGGTATTTATCCCGCAATAAAAATCCTTTGGATACATTTAAAAAAGTAGCAATAGCCTATGCTGGTATTATATCTTTAGCGGGTATTATTATTTTAGAACCAGATTTTGGAACTAGTTCTTTGATATGTGTTGTGGGTGGATTAATGCTGTTTGTAGCAGGATTGAAATATCGATATTTTTTGCCTGTAGTGCCGTTGGGCTTAGTTGCCGTTTATGTATTAATTATTGATAGTCCGTACAGAATGGCACGTATTGTAGCTTTTTTAAATCCTTGGGAAGATCCAAAAGGTAAAGGATATCATATTATTCAGTCTATGATTGCTTTGGGTCAAGGTGGTTTATGCGGTACAGGTTTAGGCGAAGGAAGGCAAAAATTGTCTTTTTTACCAGAAGCTCATACTGATTTTATTTTAGCAATTATCGGTCAAGAGTTGGGTTTTGTTGGTATACTTTTTATATTGGGTTTATTTGTTGCTTTTAGTTATTTTGGTTATCGATTATACACTAGATTAAACGATGCGTTTTGTGCTTATTTTGTTTTTGGATTTATCACATTGGTAACGTTGCAGGCGATATTTAACATTGCTGTTGTATCGGGTACAATTCCAACTAAAGGTATTGCTTTACCATTTGTATCATTTGGTGGTTCTGGGTTGATAACTTTATTAATAGGTGTAGGGATAGTTTTAAACATTGCTTCTCATCCAGAACTGTGCGATAAAAACATTAACAGTAATAGTTAATCATCCGCCAACTTGTTTAACCCTAAAATTTAGGCTTTCGAGATGCTTTTGCACTTCGGTTCGCCTATCTCCTTGAAATTCTACAATATTCTGTTTAATAGCCCCGCCAGTACCTAACTTTGCTTTAATTTTTTTAGCTAATGTTTTTAATTCTTTTTCATTGCCAGGTAAGCCATTAACTGTTGTAACAGATTTGCCTCCACGACCTTTTTTTTCTAGCCTAATGCGTACAATCCCATCATTGGGATCGTTAACGCATGGACTATTATTTACTTTGGCATCTTGGCTGTTTTTATTGCGACGTTTTTCTTTGGCGCTACAAGTGCAGTTTTGCTCTGAGCGATTACATATAGAACAAATTTTACCTAAATCAGTCGAGTAGACAGTAGCCATTGCTTATTTCTTTTTAAAATGTTTACCTCGCGTTGGAGGCGCACCAGCATTGTTGTGTTTTTTATGTCCAAAAGATTTTTTATCTTTCTTTTTAAAAGAGCCACCACCCCTATGTCTAGTTGGTGGTTTTTCAGTAAATGGTGCGATATTTAAAAATCTACCACGAATTTTTGCATTTGAGATTTTATCTAAAGCATCTTTGTCGACACTGCTAGGTAAGTCTATGGTAGAAAATGTTGTAAAAATTTCGATATGACCAATCATTCTGCCTGAGATACCAGACTCATTGGCAACAGCGCCAACTAAAGTTCCGGGACGCAAACCGTCTTTGTAACCCACTTGCACCTTATAGCGAACCATTTTAACGTTTGGATTATCACGTAATGGTATGGCCTTGCCACCCATGCGTCCTTTTTTGTCTTCACTTACACCGCGTGTAGATTTTATATTATCTAGTTGTTTATTTAGTAAAAATGGCCGGCCTTTATGATTCATTTTAGCTAACGCAGCCATTAATTCTTGCGGTTCACAGGGGTTTTCTTCTTGAAACTCTTTAATTACTGTTGTGTAAATATCCAAGTCTTTTTCTTCTAGGGCTTTTTTAATTTCTTCTTTAAATACTTTGATACGTTTGGCGTTAATTTCCTCTACAGTAGGCAAATCCATAACATCAATAGGTTGTCTTGTGGCGCGTTCGATGGATTTTAACATTCTTGTTTCACGCGGAGCTGCAAATAAAATTGCATGACCTTCACTGCCTGCACGACCAGTTCTGCCAATGCGATGTATGTATGATTCTGTATCAAATGGTATGTCGTAGTTGATGACATGGCTTATGCGTGGTACGTCTAAACCGCGGGCAACAACATCTGTACCTATAAGAATGGATATGCCATTTACACCGCCTTTACGCAAACGGTCAACAGTTTTTTCTCGTTGGGCTTGGCTCATATCGCCATTGAGAGGTTCAGCAGAAATGCCACGTTTATTTAATTGCATAGCAAGTTCTTCGGTGGCGGCCTTAGTGCGTACAAAAATAATTACAGCTTGGTAATCTTCGACCTCTAATATGCGAGAAAGGGCATCAAGTTTATTATATCCTCTAACCATCCAAACACGTTGTTTAATAGATGTTGCCGTTGCCGTTTTTTGTTGTATTTTTATATGAGCATAATCGACTAGATATTTTTCAGTAACTTTTTTGATTTGAGCTGGCATCGTGGCAGAATAAAGTGCAATTTGACGATTGTCAGGAGTATGTTCTAAAATCCATTCTACATCATCAATAAAACCCATACGCAACATCTCGTCAGCTTCATCTAATACTAAGGTTTTAAGTTCACCTATTTTAAGAGTACCCTTTTTAATGTGATCCATAACCCTGCCAGGTGTACCCACTACAATATTAGCTCCATTACGCAAATCTCTTATTTGTTTGTCGTATGCTGCGCCACCATAAATAGTAGCAATTTTAAGCGTTTTGAGATCGCGACCATAGTTTTGGATAGCGGCACTTACTTGCATTGCCAATTCGCGAGTTGGGGTCAAAATTAATACTTGTACATTTTTGTTTTTTGGTTCTAACCTTGATAAAAGGGGTAAAGCAAAAGCTGCTGTTTTTCCACTGCCTGTTTGAGCTTGACCTAAAATATCTTGCCCAGACAATAAAGGGGGGATACTTTGAGCCTGAATAGGCGAAGGGGTTTCATAACCAATATCGGTTACAGTTTGTAAAATAGTGGGGTGTAGACCTAATTGGTCAAAGCTCAATGATGTCATGGGGTAATGCCTTAGTAGATAGGGGGGATTTGCAAATTCATATAAAATTTACATTATACAGATATGTATCAAATTTCATAGTCTTTTGATTGTATGTGTCAGGGTAAATAAAGTGGCCCCCAATCAACGGACATATTCAGTGGTAAATAAGAAAAAAATCATTAAATTTAAAAAAGTTAATTAACGACTGCGTAGCAGTTTCCCACTGATTTTTTAGTGTAAAATTTCATCCTACTTGTTTCAACTCCTTTTTATAATAAACCTCATCTGGCGTATTTCCACCCATTGCTACATGAGGTTTAAAAGTATTGTAATTATTAAAATATTTACCTATCCGCTGCTTTGCTTCATTAATGGATTCGTATGCATTAAGATAGACTTCTTCATATTTTAGCGATTTCCATAATCTTTCTATAAAAACATAATCAACCCAACAGCCTTTGCCATCCATACTGATTTTTGATTATATAAAGACTCTTCACGAGTTTTAGGTTTTCTATATATACTACTTCTAGAAATACCAAGCAAAGAAGCTTGAGATGTTTTAGTTA
>JAMOSO010000022.1 GCA_027063065.1 Planctomycetota bacterium
GTGGATCGGGCAAATCTACTTTATTAAAGGCAATTGCTAATTTATTGCCAATTAAGGGTGGACATATTAATTTTGCGGATAAGTCAAAACATATACAGATGGTTTTTCAAGATCCACGCTCGTCTTTGGATTCTAAAATGATTGCAGTAGATATCATCGCGGAGCCTTTGTTAAATTTTAAGATATGCTCTAAAGATCAAGCCTATAAATTGGCTTTAGAAATGATGAAGAAGGTTAAATTAGATATAGAAAGTGCTAATCGTTTTCCGCATGAATTTTCTGGTGGTCAATGTCAGCGCATAGGTATAGCCAGAGCTTTAATCTTAAAACCGTCTTTATTGTTGTGTGATGAGCCTGTTTCGGCTTTAGATGTTAGTATTCAGGCGGAAATTTTAGATTTGTTGATTGAGTTACAGCAAGACTTAAACCTTTCTATGTTATTTGTGTCTCATGATTTGGCGGTAGTTCGCTCTATTGCTCATCGTGTTGCAGTAATGTATCGCGGTCAGATTGTAGAGGTTAAATCAGCAGATGATATTTATACAAAACCTACTCATAATTATACTAAAGAGCTACTTTCAGCCATACCAGTTATCCCGTAATGGTTTTGGTTTATTGTTTTAATATTTAAGTGCTTAATCAAATCTATTAAAAAGCCGATACAGTGATTTATGGATAAAAAACATTATTTTTTTGTTGGTTTAGGTGGTAGTGGTATGTCGGCCATTGCTCAGTATCTTGTGATGCAAGGGCATACGGTATCGGGCTCTGATCGCAGTTTTGATAACAATCAAAATAATGATGTAAAACAAGTATTACAGAATTTACAAATAAATATTTATCCACAAGATGGCAGTGGAGTGTCTGCCTCGGTAGATACTTTAGTTACATCTACAGCTATAGAGGCTAGTATTCCAGATGTTAAACGCGCTTTAGAATTAAACATAACAATTATTAAGCGTGCGCAGATATTGGCAGATATTCATAATAAATCCATTGGTGTTGCAGTAGGTGGCACAAGCGGTAAAAGCACTGTTACGGGTATGTGTACGCATATTTTACGTCAATTAGATGCTAATCCTTCTGTTATTAATGGTGGTTTATTATTAAATGTGTTACAAGAAAACTTACCAGGTCTTGGCAATGTTATTTGCGGTGACGGGGCTTGTGTTGTAGAGGCCGATGAAAGTGATGGTTCGATAGAGCTTTATAATCCAGCGGTGGCAATTGTTACTAATATTAGTTTAGATCATAAACCACTTGCACAATTACGTCCTCTTTTTAAAGACTTTATACATAGAGCTTCTATAGGCGCAGTTGTTAATGCCGATTGTTTAGAAACTATGGCATTAGTTGGCAATCAAAATATTTTAACTTTTTCGACTAAACGTAAAGCTGATTTATACGCTTGTGATATTACGCCGATTTTAGGTGGCGTTAGGTTTAAACTAAACAACCAAATAGTAAATTTGCAAGTTTTAGGCAAGCATAATGTATCCAATGCGTTATCAGCCATTGCCGCTGTGTCATTGTTAGGTTATCCCATTGCCGCCGCCGCTAAGGCGTTGGAATCTTTTATGGGAATACGTCGCCGTTTAGAATTAATTACAAAAATAAATGATATAACGATTATTGATGATTTTGCTCATAATCCCGACAAAATAACTGCTAGTTTAGAGGCGTTACAAGAATATTCAGGACGATTAATAATTATGTTTCAGCCCCATGGTTTTGGTCCTACTAAATTTTTACGACATGGCTTAGTCGATGCTTTTGCACAAGGTTTAAAACCAGAGGATATCCTTTATATGCCAGAAATTTTTTATGCTGGTGGCAGTGCCGTTAAAGATATTTCATCCGAAGACTTATGCAACGATATTAAATGTTGTGGCAAGTTAGCTATTTTTTGTAACGAAGGACGTAATCAAATTTTGCAAGAAATTAAAAAACAACTTAAACCAAAAGACCGTATTGTGATTATGGGTGCGAGAGACAATTCGTTAAGAGATTTCGCCTTAGAAATAGCAAACTCTTTGATATGACAAAGACTATAGCCTTAATTTCTCCTGCTTCACCAGTGAGTCCTAATGATGTGTTAGAAGGTAAAAATTTTTTAGAAGCTCGTGGGTATGATGTTATCGAATCTCCATATTTATATGACGTTGAAAGGTTTTTAGCTGGAGATGATATTTCTAGGGCTAAAGAATTTATGTGGGCATGGTGTCAAGATGGTATTGATTTAATTATTGCTGTTCGTGGCGGTTATGGCTCGCAGCGTATTTTGCCATATTTAGATTGGAATGAGATAAAAAAACATAACAAATTATTTTTTGGATTTAGCGATATTACTGCTTTGCAACTGGCTTTGCTTGCCAAGTCCAATAAGCCTTCGTATAGCGGTTTTGTTTTGGTTGGTAGTGAAGGTCAAAATCGACAGGGGTTAATCGATATTATTGAAGATACAGTCAAGCCTGCAAAATATGTGGGCGGATGTTTGTCTTTGGTTTGCAGTTTGTTGGGTAGTGAATATCTGCCATCTTTTACCGACTCTAATATTTTATTAGAGGACGTCGGAGAAAAACCTTATCGTATAGATAGGATGTTAAGTTCTTTGGACTTAGCAGGTTGTTTTGATGGTTGTAATTCGGTCACTTTTGGCAGTTTTAAAGATTGTTACTCGACAGATACGCAAGATGGCACTATTGGTGATGTTTTAAAATATTGGCAGAACAAAATAACTAAACCCGTATATTTAAAAACAACTTATGGTCATGGCGCAGGAGAAATTATTAAATGTCAGTATTAACTGGTTTGCAACAAGTTAAAAATAAATGGCCCATACATCTTAAAGGAGCAAAGGTAGGTTTGGTCTGTCATCCGGCTTCTATTGATAATGAATATAATCATGCTGTAGATATATTTCAAAAGGCAGATTTTTGCAAATTAACGACATTATTTGGGCCTCAACATGGAATCAAAGGGCATACGCAGGATAATATGATTGAGTGGGAGGGTGGCATAGATGCAGTAACAGGTTTAAAATTATATTCGTTATACGGTAAACATAGGCAACCAACCGAGCAAATGTTTGCAAATTTAGATGCGATTGTTATTGATTTGCAAGATGTTGGTGCCAGATATTATACTTTTATTTGGACTATGGATTTGATTTTTAAAACTGCCCAAGCCTGTGGAATTGAGGTTGTTGTATTAGATAGACCAAACCCCATTAATGGTATTGATATTGAAGGTAATGTTTTACAAAAAGGTTTTGAATCATTTGTAGGTTTGCGTCCATTGCCTATGCGCCATGCAATGACTATAGCAGAAATTGCCAATTATTTTGCAGGAGAATTTTATCCAAGTTTAAAATTAAATCTTATTTTGATGCATAGTTGGCAACGAGAAATGTTTTTTGATGAAACAAACCTACCGTGGGTTATGCCTTCACCAAATATGCCAACATTAGATACGGCTATAGTTTATCCAGGTGGATGTTTGTTAGAGGCAACTAATGTCAGTGAAGGACGTGGCACAACTAGACCGTTTGAAATAATCGGCGCACCTTGGATTGATGCAGAAAATTTAAGTGCCAAACTTAAATCAAAGCAATTATCGGGTTTGCAAGTTAGACCTGTTGGATTTCAACCAACTTTTCAAAAATATGCCAATGAGTTGTGTTTTGGTGTTCAATTACATGTTGTCGATAGAAAAACATTTAAATCAGTGGAGGCTATTACAGCTATTTTTGATATACTAAAGGATGCATATCCCGATAAATTTCAGTGGAAAAACCCGCCTTACGAATACGAGTACACAAAGTTGCCAATAGATATTTTAGCTGGTTGTAGCGACTATCGTGTGCGTATAGATGCACAAACTTCGTGGCAAGCAATGGTTGATAGTTATCGTTTGCAAATAGATATCTTTAATAAAACACGCCAAAAATATTTGCTTTATTAGTTATGTCAGGTATTAATTTATTTATTGCTGCTGCTGGATATGGTTCAAGATTAGCACCATTAACTGATGAGATACCTAAGCCGTTAATAAAAGTAAATAATATTCCTGCGATAGATTATGTTTTAATGCATGCTTATAGTAGTTTTGTTTTAAATAAAATTGTGATTAATACCCATCACTTGGCAGAACAAATAAGGCGATGGGCAAATAAAAGTTTATTGTCTAGCCAGATACATTTATTGTATGAAAGTCAAATCCTGGGTACTGGTGGAGCGTTGGCAAATGCAAAATCTGTATTGCAATCAGGTACAACACTTGTGTTAAATTCTGATGTTATATCTGATATGGATTTGGTTTCTATGTATGAATATCATCAAGTAAATCAAAATGACATTACTTTGGCAATCGACAGTAATGCACGCCATAAGACTGTTGGCTTGGATGTTAATGGTTGTTTGGTATGTGTGGGGTTGGATAATGATGTCGATAAACAAGTGGATAGGTGGGTAGGTTTTGCATGTGCGGCTTTATATCAGCCAAAATTTATTAGTTTATTGCCCGATGGTAATTCTCACGTAGTAAGTGCTTGGTTAAAGGCAAAACAATTAAATTTTAAAATAGGTACATGGGATATTGGCAATTGCTATTGGTGTGATATAGGTACTTTGCAGGATTTAGAAACTGCAAATATATATTTAAAAAAACATAGAATTGATTTTTATCCTAACGATAGATTTTTAAAAAATCGTAAGCCTAAATTTTTGGGTTCAGGGGGTGGCAATAGATGTTATTATCGCTGTCAAGATAGTTTATTGTCTTCTTCGCCATTAGATGATGAAGATATTTATTTTCAGGTTGAGCATACAGAGTTTTTTTTAGCAGCAGGTTTAAATGTTCCTAAAATATATGAAGTTGATTTTCCAACCAAAAGATTATTATTGCAAGATTTGGGTGATATAACTTTACAGCAAGCACCAACATTGTCTAATTATAAAAAAACTTTAGATCAGTTATTTATTTTACATAGTTTAAATCCAAAAGATTGTTTTAAATTAAATAGTAGATGTTTAGATTATGCAATGTTACAGTGGGAATCGTCATATTTTAAAAAATATCATTTAGAGACCAGTTTAGATGATATAAATTTGCAAAAGGAATTTGATTATTTAGCTAGTGAAGTATCTAAAATTCCAACTGGCATTATTCATCGAGATTGTCAAAGCCAAAATGTTATGCTTTTTGATAATCAAGCTTGGTTTATTGATTTTCAAGGAGCTAGACGAGGGGCGGTATTGTATGATTTAGCATCATTGCTAAGAGATCCTTATGTGGATATTTCTGATATGTATTTAGAATTGGTAGATTATTATTATTTTAAATTAAAACAAGTCAAGCATACTGCAATGAATAATTTTAAACGCAATTTACGTTTTTGTGGTATTCAACGGCATTTACAGGCCTTGGGTGCTTATGGGTTTTTAAGTACAGTTAAGGGTAAGCCGCAATATTTAAAATATATAAAACCGGCTTTAAATTATTTGCTTAATGAGTTAGGCGATGATTTTCCTGCGATTAAGCAAGCATTATTAATTAAAAATAATAATCAATTTATTTGATAGATTGTTGCAATTCTTGCAATTTAAGTAAGGCTTGCATTGGACTTAAATTATTAATATCAATTTGTTTTATTGCTTCTTCTATTTTGGAAGTTTGATTTAAATTAAATAAAGACAATTGTTTTTGTGAATTATTTGTTTTATTTAAGTTTTTACCTTTTGCAAGTTTTGGTTTGTTGTCTAAGTCTAATTCATTGGCTTCTAAGTTTTGTAATATTTCATTAGCCCTGTCGGTTATTTCTTTTGGAACACCAGCAAGTTTTGCAACATGTATGCCATAGCTTTTGTCGGCGCGCCCAGCGATAATTTTATGCATAAATATAACTTCGCCATTCCATTCTTTGACTGAAACATTGGCGTTTACTGCACTTGCAAACATATCTGCTAATTCTGTTAGTTCGTGATAATGGGTGGCAAAGAGTGTACGTGCTTTTATTGTATTGCATAGATGTTCGCTAATTGCCCATGCGATTGATAATCCGTCAAATGTTGAAGTGCCGCGTCCAACTTCGTCTAGCACTACAAAACTTCGTTCGCTGGCATTGTGCAAAATAGAAGCGGTTTCAACCATTTCAACCATAAAAGTAGATTGTCCTTTGCTTAATTCGTCGCTGGCACCGATGCGGGTAAATATACGGTCTACCACGCCTATGTGTGCGGATTTTGCAGGAACATAAGCACCCATTTGTGCCATCAAAATAATCAAGGCGCTTTGCCTGATATATGTTGATTTACCACTCATGTTAGGGCCCGTTAGGATAACCATTCGTGTTTGGTAATCTAAATTATTGTCATTAGGTACAAATTTTTCGCCTATAGATATAGACTCTATCACGGGGTGTCTGCCATCTATAACTTTTAAATTTAAACTTTCATCTACTATTGGACGGCAGTGGTTCATTTCTGATGCATAAATGGCCAATGAACAAAAACAATCCAGTTTAGCAATGGCGCTGGCAACTTGTTGCATGGTATTGACGTGTGGTGTCAATGATGCCCTTAATTGTATAAACAAATCAAATTCTAATTTTTTGATTTTTTCTTCTGCCCCTAGAACTTTGCTTTCGTAATTTTTTAGTTCATCAGTTATATAGCGTTCAGCATTTGTAAGGGTTTGTTTGCGTATATAATTTTCAGGAACCTTATCTTTGTGCATATTAGTAATTTCGATGTAATATCCAAAGACTCTATTGTAGCCAATTTTTAATGATGTGATGCCGGTGCGCTCGGCCTCGCATTTTTGAAATTGAGCAATCCAATTTTTACCACCTTTAGCAATTTCTCTCAATTCGTCTAGCTCTTGGTTAAACTTGGCTTTAAATAGGTTGCCATCACCAATGGTAATAGGCGGTTCTTCTACTAGGGCATTTATAATAGGGTTGGTCAAAGGTGTAAGTTCTTCCATCTTATTGGCGCTGTCACATATTTGTGCACTTTGAAAATCTTTTAGGATTGATTTTAATTTTGGTATGTGCGAACAGGTTTTGGCAATAGCTATTAAATCTCTTGCGTTTGCCTTTTCGTTAGCAATTTTTGCTGAAAGTCTTTGTAGATCGCCAATTTCTTTTAACTCTGCTATTAAAGATAAGAGCGTGTTGTTTTTTTCTAGTAGTTCTTGTACGGCATTTAAACGTGCGTTTATATGTGTCGCATTTATTAAGGGGCGTCTTATCCAGTTTCTTAATAATCTAGCCCCCATAGCTGTTGATGTTTTATCCATAACGTCAACTAATGAACCATTTTCATTGCGTTCGCGGGCAGTTCGTACAAGTTCAAGATTTAATTGCGACGCCTCATCTATTATTAAAAAGTCATTAGATTGAACAGCTTGAATATTTGTGATTTGCTTGATATTTTTACGCTGTGTTTCGCTAATGTATATGGATAATGCTCCGGCGGCTTTAATGGCATCGGTCATATTTTCTATACCGAAGGCTTGCAGAGTTTTTACACCTAGTAAGTTTTTAATTTTTTCTGTGGCCGATTGAAGCTCAAAATCAAATTTGGAGCGACGACTTAGCATGTATTTTTGATTATTTAAGTTTGCAGATGAGGCTTCATCGCTAATTAAAATTTCACTTGGGGAAATACGTGCAAGAGCGTCATTGATTTTTTCTAATTGAATTTCTTCCAGATAAAACTCTCCTGTACTGATGTCTGCATAAGCCAATCCAGCATTTATACCGCCTTCAAATAAAGCAGCTATAAAATTGTTGCTTTTGGCCTCTAGCATATCGTCTTCTAAAATTGTACCAGGAGTGATAACTCTAGTAACTCCGCGTTTGACAATGCCTACCGCGGCAGTTGGGTCTTCTATTTGATCGCAGATAATAACTTTTTGTCCAGCCTCTACCAATCTTTTAATGTATCCTTGGGAAGCGTGATGTGGTAAGCCGGCCATAGGGACTGGATTGTCAGATTTTTTATTTCGGCAGGTTAAGGCAAGTCCTAAGATACGGCTACATATTTTGGCGTCTTCGTGAAATACTTCATAAAAATCACCCATACGAAAAAACAAAATGCCATCAGGATAGTCCGTCTTAATAGACATATATTGTCGCATCATAGGTGTTAGTTTTTCTGAGCCCATTTTCATCCTAACCAAGTAATCAAAATATTTATTATATCAATAGTTATTTAATATCAAGCTATATTGTTGATTTGCTATGGTTTGTAGTTTGTACAATTAATTGCATATAGTATATAACAATATATAATTAAAATTTTATATTTATTGTAGAGATATTATGTCGTTATTAGAGCAAATTATAACTTATGGTCCTGGCATTATTGCTGCGGTTTGTGGTTTTTCGTTAGTAGTTTTTATTCATGAGTTAGGGCATTTTTTGTTGGCAAAAAAAGCAGGGGTGCGGGTACATGTTTTTTCTATAGGCATGGGTAAGCGTATATGGGGTAAAAAGATAGGCGATACTGATTATCGTATTGCTATGATTCCACTAGGTGGATATGTGCAAATGGCAGGTCAGGAGGACACTCCAGGAGCAGAGGAATTAACAGGTGCCGAGTGGGAATATCCTAGCAAAAGTGTTACTCAACGGATGCAGATAATTTCTGCAGGTGTTGTTTTTAATTTTTTATCTTCTTTTGTGTTTTTGTTTGTGGCAGCTTTGATTGGCATAACTTTTAAAGCTCCCGTAGTTGGTGATTTGCAGGATGGTTCGCCGGCACAACGCGCTGGATTGCATGCTGGTGAGAGGATTACTAATTTAAATGATAAGCCTGTAAGGTCTTTTGAAGAATTAGCCGAGATGGTTGTGTTTCACGGCACTGAAAAACCATTAAGTTTGACTCTGGTTAAAGATGGTAAGTCTCGTAAAGTACAATTGACTCCTGTTAAAGGTGCGTCTTCACCTGTACCTACCATAGGCGTAGCTCCAGCTCAAGGGACAACAATTTTGGGTATATCTCCACAGGGCGTAGCAGCAAAGGCCGGTCTTAAAAATGATGATAAAATTATATCAGTGGCAGGTGTAAAGGTTGAGTTTTGGTCAGAAGTTCAAAAATTATTTAATAAGTATGAAAATAAGCCAATTGAAATTATTGTAGAACGTAAAGGAAAAACCTTATCTTTTAATTTGATACCGCAAAGGGCGTTTGAAGTTTCAGGTGGCTTTGAATTTGGAGTGCCAGCAGTAATTAGTGAGGTTGCCGACGGCTATCCAGCTCAAGCGGCAGGCTTAAAGGCTGGTGATAAAGTTACAGCAATAGATGGGCAGTCGGTGTCTAATTGGGCTCAAATGAGCAAAATTATTCAGTCTAAAAAAGAACAACCATTTACTATTACAGTTGAACGTAATGGGGCATTCTTATCTACTAGAGTAACTCCTAAGATAGATCCTGCCAGTTTACGTAGTATTATAGGAATTAGTTATAACGAAAAATCATTAAGTTCCAGATGGCAACGGTTTGTTTCTCGTGATGATTTAAATTTTGCATCTGTGTTGGTTACGCAGGTTCAAAAGGATTCTCCATCGTGGAAAGCGGGTTTGCGTGCTGGGGATAGAATTATCAAAGTCAATTCAAAGGTTGTTAATTCTCGCATAGATTTAGCTAAGGCGTTAAACAATGCATATCAAAAAGTTGATTTACATTCTAAAGTACCAGCAGTGTCTTTGACGTATATTCGCAATGGTCGTAATTACAATATTAGTTATGTAGGTGTCGCTAAAATACCATCGTATACAGATGATAGTGATATAGAATTAAACCCTGTTGGTATAGGGGTTGTATGTGATTATAAATCAGAGCTAGTGAAATTTGGTTTTGTCGAGTCACTTAAATACGCATTGACAGAGCCTTTAGCTATATTAGATCGTACTTATAGAACTTTCTTCAAGTTGGGCACGGGTGAGCTTTCTCCAAAGTTATTGGGTGGGCCTGTGATGATTTTTAAATATTCATATAAAAAATACGTAGATGGATTGGGTAGTTTATTGTGGTTTTTAGCTTTAATCAGTATTAATTTAGCTGTGATTAATATTTTGCCAATACCTGTTATGGATGGCGGACATTTAGTTTTGCTGATAATTGAAAAAATAAAAGGTTCGCCTATTAGTATGAAGGCTCAAGTAGCTTATCAGTATGTAGGGGTGGCATTTATATTGGTGTTGTTACCATTTGTAATGTTTAATGATATTATGCGTGAGCTCGGGATAGCGTGGTAGTATATATTTTATATAAATGAGTCTTTTAATAATATCTTTTGCACTTACAGTAGGCATCAGTTTTGTATGTTCTATTTTAGAGGCAATTTTATTATCTTTGCCACATTCTTATGCTCTTAACTTAGCCCAAACTTCAAGGGCGGGTAGATATTTAGAGCAATTTAAAGATAATATAGGCAGACCTTTATCTGCTATATTAACTTTAAATACTATAGCTAATACTGCTGGGGCAACCAGTGTGGGTGCCGAGGCGGTCAAAGTTTTTAGCGATAGCGTATTTAGTGATAGTGTAGTATTTATAAGTTCTGCCACATTGACAATTTCTATTTTGGTGTTTTCTGAAATTATCCCAAAGACGATAGGTACAGTATATTGTAAGGCTTTGTCTGTACCTGCGGCCTATTTAATTAAGTTTTTTGTGATTATCAGTTATCCATTAGTTTTGATTTTTGAATATATCACTAATCATATTCAGGGCGATGAAGAACCTGTGAAGGTTTCTAGGGAGGAGATGTTGACGGTGGCGCAGATGGGCGCAAGCGAAGGAACTTTAAATAAACGAGAGGCGTTGTTAATTGAGAATATTTTAAAATTAGTGGATGTACAGGTCGAAGATGTAATGACGCCCCGAGCAGTGATTAAGGCGTATCAGCGTGATATGACAATAGGAGAGATAGTTAATCAACCTAAGATGATACGTTTTGCTAGAGTGCCAGTATTTACTAAAAACCTTGACGATATAGATGGTATGGTTTTGCGTTATGATATTTTACGAAATCATGCAAAGGGCAAGGTTGGTTTGGCTGTTTCTTCATTGGCATCGCCTGTGCATATAGTCCCAGAAGGTATGAGTGTTGGCGCTGTGATGGAAGAGTTTATTAAACGTAATGAACAGTTGTTCATTGTTGTTGATGAACATGGTGGAACGGCTGGGTTGATATCTTTAGAGGATGCAGTTGAAACATTATTAGGTGTAGAAATTGTTGACGAGTTAGATACAGTTGCTGATATGCGTAAGTTGGCACGCGAACGCTTTGCTAGACGCCAAAGAAACCAAGATTTTTAAATCTAAGTATTTTTTTTGCCAATTTGTATTAGTTTCCAAGAAATTACAATGCCTATTAAACAACAAATTATTGGTATTGTAATTTGATGAAATTCAGGAAGTTTATTACCTGCCATAGGTAACCATTTTACTTTTTCATTGATAGTTATATGCAGGCTGTCTAATTTTTCTTTGGTTGGCATAACTTTAAATGGCCATAAAACATATAGACTACCAATTACCATGCCAGTTAGACCAGCCATTGTGATGTTGTGATATTGTTGTAATGACCAGTTTATTACCCGTGAAAATACTAGCAGGCCTATTATTGCACCGCTAGCAAAACAACAGGCAAGAGCAAAGACTTCGATGGTGCTAAAACGTGATACCAATAGCAATGCGTCGGAATGCACACTTGGATGGTGTCCAAGTAAATCATTTAATAATCTGCCTACTATCCCTAATACAAAAAAATATTGTCCCATTAATAACAATAAATAACTACCGCTGATTCCGGGTAGCATCATGGCGCATATAGCAATCATTGCCGAAATAAATACTATTATTGCTGAAATTTTAAAGTCAAAATTCGTCCCTAAAATTGTTCCGTATTTTTGCATAATCAAAGAACAACTTACGGCAATAGTTATGCCTATCATACCGGGTATAATTAAAATGCCATCAGGTTTAGTTTTGTTAGTGTATTTATATCTGCGCTTACCCGCTTTGATAGCATTGTATGGTACAGATATGGATGGCAAAATTAATCCGATAAACAAACTTAAAGTTTCTGGAGTGTAATGAATCATTAACCAGGGTATTATTTTTGATGCAATAGCTATGGCAAAGGCTATGCCCAATAATATATATCCTAAAAAAAAGCAGTCATATTTTTTTAAAACATCAGTAAAATTTAAATGCCTTGAATTTACTTTTCTTTCTGGCGAAATGCTTTTGCGTAGTCTAAAAAAGTGTATTACCGCATTGTTAAGCTCGGACAATAGTTCGGGACCAAGACCTTTTAAGGCGTTTATAAAGCGTTCGTATATGCCTAAAAGCAACGCCAGTGTGCCACCGCTGACCCCAGGTATTACATCGGCAATGCCCATGGCAATTCCTTTTGGAATAGTTTGAATTAATTCTTTTTTATTAATCATATATTTAGAATAGCATAAATTACGCTTGTAATCATCAACAAAAATCATCGTTATTAAGCACTTTTAGTAAAGAAACTTTTTATAATATTTTTGTTTTGTACTAAAGTTATTTCAAAGGATGTCGATAAAAGAGTTTAATATTTGTTTTTGATTATTTTTAGTTTTTTTAATTTTTTAGTTGCTATAAGCACTTATAAGGTTAAAATTTTATGAAATTTATACTTATCAACGATAAGGGTAAAAACACTTGGTTTAAATATTCATAGTGTGCCCGCGAAAGGAGGTGAAATACAGTTTCGTTGACGAGAAAGAATAGATTGACTTGTTCATAACAATCTCGGAGGAGATTGAACAAATAGACGATAGTAAATCTCACAGTGAGATTTGCAAATGTTTATCCGTGTAAAACCAAGAGGTTTACACAAACTAAAATTTAAAGGAATAATAGAATGAAAAAAATTCTTACTGCTGTATCTGCTTTCGCCCTTGCGGGTTTTGTTGCTTCAACTGCTCAAGCTAAAATTACTGAGCTAAACATTGGTGGTTCAATTGAACTAACTGGTATCTACGCTGATAACACTTCAGACATTAAAGATACTAACGTTGATGGCAATAACGATCAAACTGCTTATTATGAATTAAACGTAGATCTTGATTTTGTTGGTAAAGCATCTGAAAATGTTGAGTTTGCTATTAAAACAGAATGGAATGATCTTTCAGACCGTGGCGCTGCTAATGGTTCTTTAGAACTTGATGAAGCTTACATCACATTAAAAGAGTTTGGTTATAAACCATTAACTGTAACTGCTGGTTTAACTAATCCAGTTATCAGTCTTCGTGGTGACGATGCTGCTATGACAGATATTGATATGATGGGTCTAACTGCTGATTTGGATTTTGAACCAGTACAAATTAAAGTATTTGCTGGCACTCTAAACGAAACTGACAATACTATTGGGTCTTTAGAAGATGCTATGGATAATGACTTTGCTAGTAATAATAAAGCCTTTGCTACACAATCAGATGATAGTGTTCAAGGTATGATTTTAGACTGGTGGTTTGGTGAAAATAATTTAGTAACTGGTTCTATTATGCATTTTCAAGAAGCTTCTAATCGTGCAGGATCAGTCGTAACTGTAGCTGGTGATAACGAAAAAGAAGCTGATTATTTTCAATATATCTTAGGTGCTGACTGGTTCTTTGGTCAAAATATCGAAGCCTATGGTCAAATTGGTATGCAAGATGGTG